>NZ_WYDS01000020.1 GCF_009914765.1 Halodesulfovibrio sp. MK-HDV
TCTGTAGAAAAGGTTCTTAAAAATCTCCAAAGACTTTTAACTGCGAGAAGAGCCCGTTGAATATGTTTTCACGCGGCTTATGCTCCACCACCTTGAATTATAAAAAGGCTGTCCCTCTATATAGAAGGACAGCCTTTTTTGTTTTTAGAAAGGTAATGGTGCATAAGCCGCGAGGCAACGCAAAAAAAGTGTAGAAATCGCAGTTAAAAGTTTTAGGAGATTCTTAAGAAGCCCTTTTCCAAAAGGGTTCTTAAGCCGTCGGAGACATCCCGCTGATAAGCGCTGCCAGAGGCTCGTCGAAGATCTTCCAGAAGCAAACGTCCGCAGCTGTCACTAACGTTTAGGCTTTGCCGCGATATTTAAACAGAGTGCGGAGCACCTTGCGTGTGAACGGAGAGAAAACTTTTTCGCTCAGTATGGAACCGGCGACTTTCTTGTTAATTTCGCCGAGCGTCGGATACGGGTGGATGGCGCCTGCTAGGGTAGATAGCTTCACTTTGCCGCCAAGGATGGCGACCCATTCGTTAATGAGCTCACCTGCGTGTATTCCGACGATTTGAACGCCTATGACGCGCCCTTTGTTGTCTTGTAATAACTTGAGCTTGCCTTCTGGCTGGTTTTCAGCGAGCGCGCGATCGTTTGATGCAAACTCTTCTGTACGGACGGTGTATTCTATTTCTGCATCTTTTGCGCGTTTTTCATTGTAACCGATGGATGCGAGTTCGGGGTCGCAGTAGGTGACCCACGGTATGAGTGTGTAATCGGCTTTGCGCGGCATTTTGAACACAGCATTGGCGATGACAATGCCACCTTCGTATCCTGCGGCGTGAGTGAACTGGTACTTGCCGGTTATGTCACCAACTGCATAGATGTGCGGCACGTTTGTACGCATTTTCTCGTCAACAGGAATGCCCTTTTTAGAAAATTCAACGCCTGCATTCTCAAGATTAAGCGCATGTACTGAAGGTGTTCTGCCTAGAGCTACGAGCAAATTGTCACTGGTGACTTTTTGTGCTGGATGCTCTTTGGTTCCGTAATGAACGGAGATTTGATCACCGTCTTTGGTGATCTCTTCAATACTGCTGTTGGTTATGACGTTGATACCATCTTCGCGCAGGGATTGCTCGACAACTTCTGCCATGTCCGCGTCTTCTTTTGAAAGAATGTTGGCGGAGCGCTGGAGCAGGGTCACTTGAGACCCGAGCCGGTGTAGAGACTGTGCCATTTCCACGGCTATGGGGCCACCGCCGATTACTGTGAGCTTCGGCGGTAATGACTGTTGAAAAAAGACTGTTTCATTTGTGAGATATTCTACTTGATCCAACCCTTTGAACGGTGGTGCAGATGGCGTAGAGCCTGCTGCTATGACAATAATTTTGCCGGATATGTGCTCTGGTGTTCCACCGTCTTGCGGAGCAAGGGCGATTGTGTGCGCATCAGTAAAGGAAGCAATGCCGAAGCGCACAACTGCACCGAGGCTTTCAAAACGCTCAGGTGAATCATGTGGCTGGATTGTTTCTATGACAGATTTAATGTGCGCTGAAATTTTTGAGAAATCGACAGGGTCAAGCTTTGGAGCGGGAAGCCCGTAGCTTTCTGCTTTGGACATTTGATGGCGTACTTTGGCGCATTTTATGAGCGTCTTGCTTGGCACGCAACCGTAATGCAGGCAGTCGCCACCCATCTGTTTTTCTTTTTCGATAAGTAGAACTTTAACACCAAGTTGTGCAGCGCCGGACGCAATGGTTAATCCGGCTGCGCCGCTGCCGATGATGATGAGATCAAAATCGTATTCTGCCATGTTATTTGCTCTCTTTTATTTTGCGGATAAATTTTAAAAGATATTTCGCGATAAGAGGGAAAATTCCGAGAAGGGCAAAGGAGATTAAGTGGATAGGATGAAGGACGTCTGAAACATCATTAATAGTAGCAAGTTGTTTGCCTGCGTTAACAAATACAGCTGTGCCCGGTAGCATTCCCAGCTGTGATACCCAGAAGTATGTCCGTAGTGGCAGGCTTGTGATGCCCATGACTAAGTTTACTGCGAAGAATGGAAATATTGGCACAAGGCGCAACGTAAAGAGGTAAAATGCACCTTCCTTTTCTACGCCTTCATTGATTTTAGCGATTTTGCTGCCGAACGTATTTTGAACCCAGTCTTTCAGAATATAACGGGATGCAAAACAGGCGAGTGTTGCGCCGATAGTAGATGCAAATGAGACAGCAATAAGGGCTGTCCAGAACCCGAACAAGCCACCTGCGGCAAGCGTCATTATCGCTGCACCCGGTATGGATAAAGCTGTAACAAGGATATAGAGGAGGATGAATCCGCCTACTACGAGGAACATGTTTTCCCCATACAACATTCGGAACGCATCTTGTTTGGCCTTGACGTATTCAAGTGTGAGATAATCAGTGAGGTTGAAGTACCAGACTATCGCAAGTATTAACGCAATAGTCGTAACGATGCCGATCCGTTTTGCCTGAATTGCTGTCATGTTATTTTCCTTCGACTGTTGGGCGCGGGGTAGCTTTATGCGTGAGATGGTCTGCCCCGTATTGAGCAGCTCCCCATAGTCCGGCTTCTTCATTCTGGTTAAGTTTTATGGGAACATTGCAAAGCATGTTGTGATATTGCTCGCAGTCGCGGAACGACTTTTCAAACTCATTATGTTTAACAACTACAGGGTTTCCAGCAGCGATGCCACCTGTAATGTACAAACCGCCAAGTGCAAAAGTATCGAGCACAAAGTTATGACATATTCTGCCATAGAATCGCGAAAACCATTCCAGCACAACTGGATATTCAGAAAAGTGCGCTACCACTTTATGAGATGGCGCAATTTCGCCAGTGTGGAATTCAAAAAGATGAGCAAGGCCGGAGCCGGAAAGTATATAGTCTTGAATGACTTTTTCGCAGCCAAGTTTTGCACGTAGAAAATCTGCGTATTCCGCTTCCTCTTTGTTGGTAAACGGAAAAACACTGTGCCCGCCTTCGGACGGTACGGGCAGATATTTTCCGGTGCCGTTGGGAATAAGCAAAGATTTACCAAGACCGGTACCTGCCCCAAGAATTGCTATAGGGCAGTTTTGAACAGGATCTCCGGCAATTACCTCTATGGCGTCTTCAAAAGCAGGGGTAAATGTTGAGTAGGCTTGTGCAAGAAAGTCGTTAATCAACAGTGCATTGTTGCAGCACAGTTTTTTGGGCACTTCGTTGAGATCAATATCCCATGCAATGTTCGGTGGATCACATTTGAACCCGTCTATAACAGGGCCTGCAACGCCAAAGACGACCGCATCTGCTTTGCCCGGTTGTAGTTCAAAGTTGGAACTTGCCAATAATTCCAGTAAATGCACAAAACTATCCGCAGCACTTGTAGAAAGCCAAATGCTACGGTCATGACTTATCGTTTTTCCACGTACAGTAAATGCCGCGAAGCGGCTGTTTGTTCCGCCAATGTCAGCGGCTAATATGCGTTTCATAATGTTGTGCGCCTGATTTTAGCTGAATGTTTTCTGCTGTAGTATACGCGCCTGTGGGGAAATGAACTGTTATACAATGGAAAGTTGCGATTAAAAGTAATAACTACTCTCAATAACCCTGTAAAGGGCAAATAAAAAAGCGAACCTGCATGCAGGTTCGCTTTTTTATTTGTACTGTATAGAATTGCTAGTCTTGAGTTGCAATCCAGTCGGAAGCCTCTTTAAGGTCAAGAGTTCCGGTATAAATAGCCTTACCGGAGATAGCGCCTTCAAGGTTTGCTTCTTTTGTAAGCGGGTAGAGTGCCTTGATATCATCAAGTGTAGCTACGCCGCCTGCTGCGATAACCGGAACAGAAGAAGTCTGTACCAGCTTGGTAAGTGCAGGGAGGTTAACTCCGGTCTGCATACCATCGCGGTCAATGTCGGTGTAGATGATGAATGCTACGCCTTGCTCTTCCATGCGTGGAAGAACATCGTAGATTGTAAGGCCGCTGTCTTCTACCCAGCCTTTAGTTTTTAATATGCCGCCTTCTGCATCAAGAGACACGCCGATTTTACCCGGAAATGTTTTGCAGATAGAGCCGAACAGTTCTGGTTCGGTCAGTGCGATTGTTCCAATGATCAGACGGGAAACACCAGCATCAAGATATGCTTTAGCTGTTTCCAGATCACGAATACCACCGCCAAGCTGAACAGGCATATCAACACTGGAGCAAATATTTTTAATAAGCTCGCGGTTAACTGGTTCGCCGGAAAAAGCACCATCAAGATCAATTACATGGAGCCATTTACCGCCTTGTTCCTGCCATTTCTTTGCCATTGCTACCGGATCGGAGGAAAACACTGTTTCCTGATCGGCTTTACCCTGTTTAAGACGAACTGCTTGTCCGCCTTTAATGTCTACAGCAGGAAAAATTATCACAGACCGAGCTCCGTTATAGCCTGACGCATTCCTTCTTCAGCAAGTTGCTCAGCGGTGATCCATTGACCTTTGCGCTGGAACCATTTTTTAACGTTAAGAAGGTTGTTTGAAAGGCTTTCTTGGGTTTCTTCAAAATGAAAACGAGAGATAGAAGGCTCTTCAACATCAACACGTAATGCATAGAAGTCCATATTAACGCCAGCAGACTGGAATGCGCCGATTTCGCCACCTTCGCGAGGAGTCCAGTCAATTACTTGCGGGATAATAAGAACGTCTGTTTTCATACATATGCCAACCTGATTCCAGAACTTAAGCGCATTAAGTGGAGTCTCGCTGCGCTGTGCAGTGACAATTTCGTAACACTGCCGTGCAGCTGCACCTCTTGTGTATATGCGGCGAGTTTCTGTCCTCAAAATTTTTTCAAAATTAGCATCCAATTGATCCAGAGTTTCAGGGGAAACTTTGAACTGATCAGAAGGGATGTATCCAGCAAGCAGATCCCCAGTGTTGGTTGGCTGGGTAAACATGGCCAGACCCATAGCTAGTGGTGGTAGTTGGGCCGGTGCTTTTGTTTTTGCACAACCGGCAATCACGAACAAGCCAAGAAGGCAAATAATAAGTCCGGTATGACGAAGGTGTTTATGCATTAATCGAGACTCCCTTTGGTGCTGAGTAGTTGGTTTCGATCACAAGAAGCAGCCATACGCAATGCCAGTCCTAAGCCCTTGCATGCTGATTCGAGCAGGTGATGTCCATTTTTACCATAAAGGTAAGAAATGTGCATGTTTATTCTTGCACCATAGCTTACTGATTTAAAAAATTCGCGCCACAGGTCTGACTCATCTCCAGCAATAACAGGAGGCAGTAAGTCGTCGCCTCGGTAGACAAGGTAAGGGCGGCCGGAAATGTCGATGTTCACTTCAGATATTGATTCGTCCATTGGTACTTTAGCCATGCCGATGCGGTTGATGCCTTTTCGGTCACCAAGAGCTTCGCGGAGGGCATTACCAAAGCAGATGCCAATGTCTTCGAGTGTATGATGTGCATCAACGTGTAAATCTCCGTCACAATGAATATGGAGATCAAATCCGCCCCAGAATGCGATAAGAGTGAGCATGTGGTCGGCAAATCCCCAACCAGTTTTCACATCTGCATTGCTGGTTCCGTCCAGAGTAAGAGTAAGTGCTACTTTGGTCTCACTTGTGTCTCTTGTAATGGTTGCGGTACGTTGAGTCATACATTTACCTCAGGTTTAGTCAGTGGATGGTTAAAAGCCGGGCAAAAGCCCGGCCTGTAGTACACCTGAAAAGTGTTGAAGGAGTCTGTTAAGACTCAGCCACTGCTTCATCATCGTCTTCGCTATCGTCGCTTTCTTTCTCAGAACGGCGCTTTTTACCGAAGACAGCAGCGATGACAATTGAGATTTCATAAAGAATCATCAATGGTCCCGCCATAAGAAGCTGGGATACAACATCCGGTGGCGTAAGAAGAGCGGCCAGAACAAATGAGAATAGTATAGCAAACTTACGTGCTTTACGCATCATAGTTGCTGTAACAAGTCCTAATCTGCTCAGGAACAAGGCAAACAGCGGCATTTCGAACACAAGGCCGAAGGCGAAGATAAGCTTCATCGAGAAACTTAAATATTCGTTCAGCTTGAGCATAGCTTGAATGTTGCCAGTGTTGAAGCTCATGAAAAATTCAAAAGCAAACGGGAATACTACAAAGTAGGCAAATGCGCCGCCGCCGATAAAACAGGCAGCAGAGAAGAATGCGATTGGTACAATGTACTTGCGCTCTTCTTCGTAGAGTCCCGGTGCAATAAATGCCCAAATTTGATAGAAAATGTATGGACTGGAAACAAAAAAGCCTGCCAGTGCAGCTACTTTAAGGTAGGTCACAAACGCTTCGTGCGGCGCTGTGTAGATGAAAGAGCTTTGATCCGGCATTACAGCAACCATCGGCAGAACCAGATAGTCAAAAAGCTGCTCGGCAAAGCTGTAACAGGCAAGACAGCCGATGATGATAGCAAAGCTGATACGCTTTAAGCGCACACGCAGTTCATCAAGGTGCTGCAAGAGGGTCATAGCCTCTTCTTCCTCGTCTTCTTCGTCCTCATCTTCCATCGCGTCTATGCGATCAGTCAGAGTAACAGAATCGGAAGGTTCCTGTTCTTCTTCATTAGAATCACCGCCGTCCGAGGCAGCTTGTGCCTCGGACGCGGTGTTATCTATATCTTCATCGTCGTGATCTTCAATGCGATCAGGACGAGGACCGTCTGAGAAGTTCATCTCAGCAGAAGGGTCAGAATCATCGCTTCCTTCTTCGCGCACATCAGAATCATCAATCTTACTGGAAGACTCATCGTTTTCATTGTGCTCGTTGCTGGAAGCAGTTTCGTCTGCTTCAGAAGGCTGAGCGTCATCTTTTTTATCAACGCTCATTACGCCTGTTCCTTCTCGGTCTTCTTGTCAGCATTTTCAGCTATTGGCTGTGCTTCTGCATTATCAGGAGCTACTGCAAGGTTTCCGGTAGAGTCCGGAGTTGATGGCTCAGTAGCCGGTTCAGTAGCCGGTTCAGGAGCAGGTGCTGCTTCTACTTTAGAGTTTTCTTCACCGAAAATTTTCTTTTCAGCAACTTTTTTCTCTTTTGCGTGGTCATCTAAAGCGATTTCAGTGTTGATAGTACGCTGAAAGTCTGTAGATACACGACGAAATTCCGCAAGACCTTTCCCAAGTGTACGAGCCACTTTTGGCAAACTCTTAGGACCCAGCACAATAAGTGCTACAACAAGAATAACCAGTATTTCAGTAGTACCGATTCCAAACATGCAGTCACGCCCAATTAGCTAAGGTTGGCTTATTCCCACTCGATAGTGCTCGGTGGCTTGGATGAGATGTCATATACAACGCGGTTGATGCCATTAACTTCATTGATGATACGGCTGGAAATTTTTTCCAGAAGTTCAGAAGGAAGGCGTGCCCAATCCGCTGTCATAGCATCTACACTATCCACAATTCGAAGGGCAATAACGTTTTCATAGGTTCTGTCGTCGCCCATAACCCCAACAGTCTTAAGCGGCAGCAGAACAGCAAAGCCCTGCCACACTTTGCGATACCATCCGGATGCAGTCAACTCGTTCTGTACGATTTTGTCTGCTTTTCTCAAAATAGTGAGACGTTCATCGGTGATTTCACCGATAATGCGGATGGCAAGGCCTGGACCAGGGAAAGGCTGACGCCAAACTACGGAATCAGGCATGCCGAGTTCGATAGCAACTTTACGTACTTCATCTTTGAAAAGCTCGCGAAGCGGCTCGATGAGTTTAAGTTCCATATCTTCAGGCAGGCCGCCAACGTTGTGATGGCTTTTGATTACTGCAGAAGGGCCTTTGTGAGAGATAGATTCGATTACGTCAGGGTAGAGTGTACCCTGTGCAAGGAATTTAACGTTATCGATGCGAGTTGCTTCTTCATCAAATACTTCGATGAATTCGTAACCGATGAGTTTACGTTTTTTCTCAGGATCTTCAACGCCTACAAGTTTAGACAAGAAGCGTTCGCGTGCGTCAACAACAGTGAGGTTGAGGTCGAAGTGTTCGCGCAGGTAGCTGGAAACTTCTTCAACTTCGTTCTGACGCATGAGGCCGTTGTCAACAAAGATGCAGTGGAGACGGTGACCGATTGCTTTGTTCAGAAGAACAGCAACAACGGTAGAGTCAATGCCGCCGGAGAGGCCACAAACTACTTTGCCTTCAGGGCCAACAGTGTCCTGACAATCTTTGATAACAGAATCAATAAAGCCGGACATAGTCCAGTCTGGTTTGATGCCTGCGATCTTGAAGAGGAAGTTGTTGATCATGATGTCGCCACCTTCGGAGTGATGTACTTCCGGGTGGTACTGAAGCGCGTAGATGTTTTTCTCAGCGCATGCCATTGCTGCAACTTCGAGGGTTTCGGTAGAACCGATAACTTCGAAGCAAGGCGGAACAGCTTTAACCTGATCGCCGTGAGACATCCATACACGTAAGGATTCTTCACGGTTGAGGTCAGCAAAGAGAGGGCAGTCTGCAGTCATGTTGAAATCTGCTGGGCCGTATTCACGGGTTTCAGAGCTTGCAAGCTGGCCACCCATGTTTTGAGCGAGCAACTGCATGCCGTAGCAGATACCGAGTACTGGTACGCCGAGTTCAAGCAGACCCATATCAAGAGTAGGAGCGTCAACGTCGCCTACGCTTGAAGGACCACCGGAAAGAATCACAGCGGAAGGATTCATTGCTTTGACTTCTTCGGCTGTTACGATGCAAGGGTGAATTTCAGAGTATACGCCTGCTTCGCGTACGCGACGAGCAATAAGCTGTGTAAACTGAGAGCCGTAGTCAACAATAATGACTTTGCTAAGTGCGTCCATAAGTTCCTCTAAAAAGAGAGATTAGTTCTCAACTCGGTAGTTGGGAGCTTCTTTCGTAATGATAACGTCGTGAACATGAGATTCACGAAGACCTGCAGCAGAAATTTCCACCATTTTGGAAACCTCAGGCATGTCAACAATAGTTTTTGCGCCAATATAGCCCATACCGGCACGAAGGCCACCTAAAAGCTGGTGTACGGAGTCCTGTACAGGGCCTTTGTACGGTACGCGTCCAACAATGCCTTCAGGAACGAGCTTTTTGCTTTTTTCCTGGAAGTAGCGATCAGAGCTACCGGCTTTCATTGCATCAATGGAACCCATGCCGCGGTAGTTTTTGTAACGACGACCCTGATAGAGAACAGTCTCACCCGGGGATTCATCTGTACCAGCGAAGAGGGAACCGACCATGATAGAAGATGCGCCAACGCACAGAGCTTTTACAATGTCACCGGAGTACTTGATGCCACCATCAGCAATGATGTGACGACCAAATTCTTTAGCTGCTTTGCAGCATTCTTGCACGGCTGTAATCTGTGGAACACCAACGCCCGCAACAATACGAGTAGTGCAGATAGAGCCAGGTCCGATACCAACCTTAACGGTGTCTGCGCCAGCTTCAAATAAAGCTTTTGCACCTTCGTAGGTAGCAACGTTGCCTGCAATAATCTGCGCTTCAGGGAAGGAGGTGCGAATAGATTCTACAGCTTTCAGAATGTTAAGAGAGTGACCATGTGCAGAGTCAAGAACGAGAACGTCAGCGCCAGCATCGAGCAGGGCCTGAGCGCGTTCGATGCAATCTGCACCAACACCGAGTGCTGCTGCAACACGGAGACGGCCGTTTTCATCTTTACATGCTTTTGGATACTTAATTTCTTTCTCAATATCCTTCATGGTGATGATGCCCTGCAAGTGGTTGTCAGAATCAACAACGAGCAGTTTTTCGATACGGTGCTTGTGCAAATGCTCTTTAGCCTGCTCAAGGGTGGTGCCCACAGGAACAGTCACAAGCTTATCTTTAGTCATCATTTCAGAAACGAGAGTTGCGTCAGCGTCGTCAACAAAACGAACGTCACGGTTGGTGATGATACCAACGAGGTTTCCGTTTTCTAAGACAGGAAGGCCGGAAATTCTGTAGGTGGACATAACTTCAAGAGCCTGAGTGATAGTCAAGGAAGGCTCTACAGTCACCGGATCAAGAATCATTCCGGATTCGGACTTTTTAACCTTTTCTATTTCATGGCACTGCTGCTCAAGCGGCATGTTCTTGTGAACAACACCGATGCCGCCGTGTCGAGCCATTGCGATGGCCATTGCAGATTCGGTGACAGTATCCATTGCGGCTGAAATAAGTGGAATATTCAGTGCGATGGAGCTTGTGAGCATGGTGGAAATATCCACCTGATCCGGCGTGGCTTCGGAATAACCAGGAAGAAGCAACACGTCGTCAAAAGTCAGTGCTTTGCCTAAGATTACGCTCATGGTGTGGGTCTCCAAATAAGTTTTGGGTAGCTATTAAAAAAGGCCACAGTCGCGTAAATTCACGCGGTTAACCGGCCTGTAGTTCAGTACGTTCATACCTAGTGTGTTTAGGTGAATAGTACTTTAGGTAATCCCGTTAGCGTATGCGCCCTTCAAGCCCCTGTCAACGGTTGATTATACTTTTTATTAGTAGCGAAACCGAATCGTAGGCACTGTACCATAAATTTCTAAAAAGATTATCTGATACAGCATGAGACAAATACGCCACGTGCACGGCACGTCACGGGTATAAAAAAAGCGCATTGCAAGTGCAATGCGCTTTGTGCGTTACAGTAATTGTGTAGTTCTATTTGTCATCAAGTTCTTTCTGTGCAGCCGCTTTAAGATCGTTATTGGCAGAGGATTCAATAATCTTTTGGAACTGCTCAATACCTTCTGCCGGTTTATCCAGATAGTACTTAAGTAGTACTCCTAAATTGTAACGTGCGGAAGGATCCTCTGCAAGCGTAAGAGAGGTCTCAAAAGCTTTGGCCGCCTTTGTGTAGCTCTCCAGCTTGAAGTTAGCCATGCCGAGCATATAGAACAGGTGCGCGTTGTTCGGCTGGGCCACGATGCCTCGCTGAATAAACTTGCGTGCCTGACTGTACTCTTTATCTTCCATAAAGTGCTGAGCAATTTCTTCAATCAGCTTAACATTGTTTGCGTCGCTTTTGAGCTTGCCCATAAGGTCTGCAATGTGCGCTGAGTTGTCTGGTGTTGCTTCGGCTGCTTTATCGTTACGAACCTGAACAAATTTTGTCAGATTCGGATGTTTGGTACGGTACACACCGGAGGTCACAAGCATTATTGCAAATCCCAAAAGAATTGCAGCAATGAATATTTTTGCAACCGATGTTGGCTGCTTCATTGGAGCATTAGTCATTCAGTAACTCCATTTGACGAACACGTTTGCTCAGCTCGCAATGTTTGCGTGCGATAAAGAAGAGGTAGCCTGCAATGCCTACCCATACTGCAACGTTAGCCATGAGGAGCCAGTTGGAGCTTTCCATGATGAATCTCCTTGAGTGCCTAGTAAATTCAGGCAGTAATATTTATTTGTGTGATGTTAACTTTTCAATACGGTCAGTAAGAGCCACCTGTGACGAACGAATGCCCACAAGGGCGGCGCAAATAAGACCGAAGCAGATCGCACTGACAATCACTGCTACGTTAGTCATGATGAGCAAATTAGAGCTTTCCATGATGGATACCTTATGTGCCTTATTCGTTCAGATGGTTATATTTCGTCGTGAGTTGTCAGGTTATCTATGCGGTCAGAAAGAGCCATCTGTGATGAGCGGATGCCCACAAGAGTAGTCCAGATAAGACCGAAGCAGATAACACAGACAATGGCAGTAATTTTCATTTCCGGCTCCAGCCCACCTGTTTCGCTGTTGAATACAGCAGGGTGGATTGAGCGCCATAAGCGGGCGGAAAGGAAAACAAGCGGTACATCAATGAAGGCGGCAATGCCGACAACAGAGCAGACCACAGCCTTACGTTCTGTTGAAAGAGACATGGAGCGCAGGATTAAGTAACCTGCGTATACGAACCACATAACAAGTGTAGTGGTAAGACGCGGGTCCCATGTCCACCAAACACCCCAGCTATGTCGTCCCCAGATCATACCGGTAACCAGTGCCAATCCGCTGAAAAGAACACCCACTTCTGCTGATGCTGCTGCGACGTTGTCCCAGAAGCGCTTACGGGTTTTCAAATACAGAATGGAGGCAATGAATACACAGAAGAAGCTGAAGAGTGACCACCATGCCAGTGGCAAGTGGGTGTAAAACACCTTCTGCACAATGCCCATAACCTGTTCAACAGGGGCATACTGGTAGATGAGGTACTGGCATAATGCCATTGCGGGTGCGGCTATAAGCGCCACAGGTGCTATCCATTTTGTTCGCATCATATCCTCTGTAACTGTTATCTGCATGTCTGACTGTCTGATTTTATAGCAAAACAGTCAGTAACTGACAAAGTTATTTCCTAATGAGGGTGGGACAACTCAACGCAACGTGTGCGGTGTTGTCATCAACCCTATTCTTCGCCGCTGTAAATATAGCCGAAGAGCAAAAGCCCCGCAGCGCCGAACAGCGCATCAAACGCGCAAACAATGCCTAACCAGTCGCCGAATCCTTCCGGAATAATTCCGGAAAAAGCAGCAGAACCGATACGCACGCCTGCGAGTAGAATAGGAATAAGCAATGGGAACAGAATGATAGAGAGTAATGACTCTTTAGCAGCCTGTCCCTGTGAAAGTGCGCCAAGCAGGGCACCAAGCAAAACTAATCCAAGGTCAATGGCAACAACCATTGCCAGTCCTATATGCCATAATTCGGATACAGATTGACCCAGGAATACAATCGTTGCCGGTAGAAATACCGCTTGAGCACATAACAGAAGAACGAACCCGCCGATTCCTTTGCCGATCCAGACCGACTGCACTGGTGCAGGGGAAAGGAGCAGACCGAATCGTGCGCCGTTTTGTTCTTCCAAACTGAATAATGTATTAAAGACAAGTACCTGACAGAACACTGATGCCAACCAGAAGATGGCAGCAGCAGCCTGTGCACTCATTTTTNCACCAATCTGCTGGGACAAACTGAATACAAAGATAAGCAGTAAGCCGAGTAGAAGCGCTTGAATAAGTCCTGTTCCTCGTGCGAGCACAAGTTTCAGGTCTTTTGCAGCAATGGAAACAGCAGCTTTTAACATGCCGCCTCCGGTGTGTAGCCCTGTGCTTCACCAAAGTATTCAACCTTCTTATCTCGAATGGCGAGTACTTTATCGGCGCGCACAAGGTCAGCAGCAACGGAGTGGCTTATCCACACAAGCCCCGCACCGCGGTCTTTTGCAGCAGCAATTTCGTTGTACAGGATGACCATAGAACGGACATCCAGTCCTGTACCCGGCTCGTCGAGCAGAATAAGGGACGGCTGAAGCAAAAAGACACGGGCAAGATTTAAACGCTGCGCCATGCCGCGTGAGAAACAGCCTGCGCGTTCAAAAGCAAAGCGTTTAAGCTCCACTCGATCAAGTGCGGCAAGCAGTGTTTCTTCGTCATTCTTCTGCCCGTGAAGAGAAGACCAGAATGACAAGTTTTCAAGTGCTGACAAGTCTGGGTAAATGAAGGTCTGATGTCCCACATACCCAATACTGTCGTTTTCTACTGTAAGCTCAACCTTTCCGGCCGTAGGCTCGGAAAGACCTGCCATAATCTTAAGCAAGGTTGATTTGCCCGCACCGTTAGGGCCGGCCAGTATGGTTACTGTGCCCGGTTCAACGGTGCAGGAAACATCCTTGATGATCAGACGGTTGCCGTAAAATTTGGCAACCTTGTCCAGTTTAAGCAGCATCCGTTACCTTTTCAGATTTGCGGAATCTGGTAAACCCGATGAACGGGAAGAGACACATAAGCGTACCACCAATCCAGAACCAGTTAACCATCGGTTCAATACTCAAGGTAACCGTAATGTTGCCCTGAGCGTCTGCACCTAAGAGAGAAGCGTAAAGCTCTTCACCAAGGGACGGGATAATGGATACTTCTGCGAAGGATCTGTCCTTGCCGAATTTATTGTAGAGGCGACGCTGAGGTTCAAGTGTTCCCTTGAGTTTGCCGTCTTCATAAACGTCAATCTCAGCTTGCAGGAAGACATATTCCTTTGCTTCACCTTCATACAATTGTTTGTATTTGAATGTGTACTGATCAAGAGTAACAGTTTCGTTACGACTGATCTGAGTCTGAATTTCCTGCTTGTACGAACCGGAGAATGCAATACCGATAACCATAAGTGCAACGCCGATATGTACGCCGTATGCGCCGATAGCACGGTTGCTTTTGCGTACAGATGCGTCTGTAGCAAACAGCAGTACAATGCCGACAATGCATGCAGCAGCGGAAGCTACAGCAAGAATAGAAACAGGAATCTGGTATCCGGCAACATACATGCCTACACCAGTGGCGAGGAATACGCCGACAACAGCGCCGAGCATTGTAGCACTCTTAACACCGCCGTTCCATTTCATCCACGGACAGATCATCAACAGTACGGAGAGGATAGCTGCCAGTGGCATACAGACTTTGTTGTAGAAGTTCTGATCAAGTCCCTGCGGGTTGCTTGTAAAGAATTTGGAGAATACAGGCCACATTGTAGCAATGAGCATGATAACGCCAAGTGCGATAAGGAACCATGCAGCGACCAGCAGCATACCTTCACGACTGAGAAGATCAGCCATTGGTTTTGCTTTAGGGTTTTTGCTGGTTATTGCCGCAAACAAGGACAGAGCGGTAAAGAAGATAATGAAGATGAGCAGTGGAGTACCAACGCCACCGTCACCGAATGCATGCAAGGATTCAACAACACCACTACGTACAAGGTAGGTTGCAAACACAGCAGAAATAGTAGTGAGTGCAACAAGGAAGGTGTTTGTTCTGTGCAGCTTGCCTCGGCGTGATTCGATAACAGAGGTATGCAGGAATGCAGACCCTACGAGCCAAGGAATAAGCGATGCGTTTTCTACAGGATCCCATGCCCAGTAACCACCCCAACCAAGTTCCATGTATGACCACCAGCAACCGAGAATAATACCTGCGGTAAGGGTGAGCCATGCAAACAGAATCATGTTGCGGGATGCGTCTGTCCAGCTTCCTTCGTCATGTTGGCTTCTGTTAAGAGCCTGAGCGAGAGCGAGACAACTAGGAATGGTGAAACCACCGTAACCAAGAAACAGAAGCGGCGGATGAAAAATCATGCCCGGGTTCTGTAACAATGGGTTCAAGCCGTTACCATCAGCAGGAACTGGGTTGATAAGTAAAAACGGGTTGGACCATGTGGTTAATAGGAATAAGAAGAAACCGATAAACGTGAGAAACAACATCCAGAACCACATTTTAGTGCCGTCTGAAAGTGCTCTGTACGCGTTAGTGTATAGAAAAATGATGCCGCATAAAGCTACAGACCATGCCCAAAAGAGCAAGGAGCCAGCTTGACCAGCCCAGAAGGCGGTAACGCGGTAGAAAAGTGGAAGGTCGAGACTGGTATAACTTGATACATAGTAGTTAGAGAAATCAGAATTAACCAGTGCCCAGAGAAGAATGAATGAACTCACAGTGATGAGAGTTGTAATCATCATCTGTGATTTTTCGATCCAATGCAGCAGGGTAGAGCGTCCCTGCCAAATCTGCAACGCAGCGACAGCGCCGAAGCCAATGGCAAACAGCAAAGACGCCACCAGCAGCAAAAATGCTAAGAGATGCATAATGCTCCTTCAGCCGATAAACGGCGACGTGGGGGAAGTAATACAGGTGGAATCAAACCAGTGTGCAGCCGGTTATTCCCTGTTTTTCTTTTCGTATTTCGATGGACATTTAGTCATCAGTGTACGTGCCTGAAACGCCTTTGTGGCGTTATCGATATTACCTTCAATAATGACTTCAGCACCGGCTTTAAATGTGTCCGGTACAACGCCTTTATAAACAACAGGCAATACAAGCTTCTTATCATTAGCATCTTCAAGAATGAAGTTTACGCCCAGACCTTCCTCATGTCGCTCAATTTTGCCTGACTTAACGGTACCGAAAAGTCGGGCAGAACCAAGCTGGTCCGGCGTCATCGCTAATGCTTCAGAAACTTCCAGGAAGTATACGCTGTTTTGTGAAAAACCGGTGAAAAGCAGATACCCAAGGCCTCCTAAAAAAAGAAGCAGGGCAGCAATATATACGCTTTTTCCGTTTTTCTTTGCCATAGTGTCTCCTGACAGTGTCGAGTTTATGGACAGAAATGTCCTGTGCTATCTGAGCCTTTCTCCCCCGGTTCAGATGCCTTTTTCGAATAATTGGTTTGGTGGTTCATTGCAACAAATAGTTTTTGGGTATCGGAATACTACGCCCTGTTTCTATGTCTCTTAAACAAAGTTTAGCGGCATAAACAGGGCGCTTGAATACGCCTTTTAGTCTTCTAGTATAAAATGATATACATTACTATTAGCGCTTAATCAATTTGCCTTTACCTAGCTGTTTTCTTTTATTTCTTGCATGTCGCTGCATGTCATCAATGCGGTCTGTTTCGTCCACAATTTCTTTACCAAGAATTTCCTCAAGCACATCCTCAAGTGAAACAACACCGCTTATGCCGCCATATTCATCAATGGCAACAAAGAGGTGGTCTCTGCGTTCAAGAAAATTTCTAAGTACTTTATCAAGTGTGACTGAATCGAGCACAAAATGTACAGGGCGCATAAGTTCAGAAAGTTTAGTTTCAGTCCGACCTGCAGCAAGTTCTTCATATATGTAGCGGCGCATAACAATGCCCACTATGTCTTCATTATCTTCAGCATATACCGGAATACGGCTGTGATGCTTAATGTTTAGCTGTTGTTGTGCTTCCTTTACCGTAATCTCCACCGGTAGGGTGAAAGTTACTGTGCGAGGAGTCATAACTTCGTTTACGTGCTTGTTATCGAGTGAAAGAATGTTCTGGATAGATATAGCTTCGCTCGGTTCGATTTCTCCTGCACGGCGTGACATGGTCACGATTGCGCGGATATCATCCTCAGTGGCGTTTGGCCCTTTCTGGGAAGGTGTAAGTTTACGCGTCATCCATGAACAGATGTAAATAACCGGACCGAGTGCAAGAACAAGATAGTTTAACGGTTTTGCAATAAACTTGCTTATCTGGTTGGCGTATGACACCCCGATTGTTTTAGGCAGGATCTCTGAAAATATTAAGATGCTTATAGTAAAGCCAACTGCAAAATATGGCATATATTCTGCGCCGTACACTTTGGTGAACGCGGCACCTGCCAATGTAGCACCGGCAGTGTTGGCGACAGTGTTCAATGTAAGGATGGCTGTGATTGGGCGTTCCACATCACTACGGAGTTTAAATAGCAGATTACCGGCTTTAGAACCGGAGCTACGGAGCCGTTCAATATGACTCCACGGAACGGAGTATAAAACAGCCTCAGTAATAGAGCATGTAGCCGAAACAACAATAGAAAATGTTACGGCAGTTATTAACTCAAACATGTAGTTCCTTCAGATAGATTAAATAAATCGTCACGGTGTTCATATGTGTACCGATAGGTAGTTATCGCATTGTCGTCGCAGGTGCCTGTTTTGGGGAAACGTGCTTACCGTGTTGTATCGGAGCTTCTTATTGCTTCAAAACCCCGCGGAAAGTTTGTATCCATAGTACGTGAGGCTTGCATATGAGTATCCGGCTTGCCCCTTGCCTGCGAGTGCAAGTAATTATTATTAACTTACTAGCGAGATAGCAATATCTTAACGATGTAAAAAAAAAANTATTGTTAGAAAAATATATTAGGCGGTTTAGCTATCATTGTGCCGTTATTCAAGATGTGGTCTCTGTCTCATTTTCTTGCAAAAAACTGAATGCCGTGCGAAAGAGTCGCGAACGCAACTCCAGCATAACTGATAACAGAAACTCAGGGAAAAAATAAATGGCGCAGATTAAAAATATACTGCTTGATCGTGACGGTACAGTGATTGTAGACAAACATTACCTTTCTGATCCGGATGGCGTAGAGCTTGTTCCGGAAGGAGGCAGGGCTCTTGCCGCGCTTCAGCAGGCAGGTATGCGCATGTATGTTCTCACCAACCAGTCCGGCATTGGGCGTGGATATTTTACTGAAGATGATCTGCACGCGTGCACAGTTAGACTTGATGAACTTACAGAGCTGTTCGGCGCTCTGATCGAAGATACAGTTTTTTGCCCGCACGCGCCTGAGGATGAATGTACTTGCCGCAAGCCGCTTACCGGTATGTGGACTCAGCTGAAGGATATGTATGGATTATTGGCGGAAGAGTCCGTCATGATCGGTGATAAGCAAGCGGATGTTGATCTTGGAAAAAATGCCGGATTAGCAGCATCTATTCTTGTTCTCACAGGCAAAGGCGAAAAAGAACGCCAGAAGCTGGAGCTTCCTGAAATCGACGAGACTACAGGATACGTGACAGTTTCTACCGAGAATGGATGGACACTTGCCGTTGCTAAAGATCTTTCTGCTGCGACACGCTGGATTGCTAACGAGCTGGGACAAGGGGACAACTAGATGGGCAGAATAGGTATATGGAATACCGCTTTTCTCGGAGATGCTGTTTTAACGCTTCCGCTCATACGGACAATCAAGGCTGCATTTCCAGATTCTCCGATAGATTTCTATGTCCGTAAGGGCGTGGAGTCTCTTTTTACTGCTCAGCCGGAACTGGACAATGTCTATGGATACGACAAGCGCGGAACACAGAAGTCAATTTTTTCTGCCATGTGCTACGGTCGTGAGCTTGCACAAAAAGAATATTCATTATGGATTTCTGCTCATACAAGTTTGAGAAGTGGCGTGATAGCGCGCTGGACATCTGCACACACCCGTATCGGTTACAACAAGCCTCTGTTCAATAACTGGCTCTACACCACAACAGTGGATAGAAAATTTCCAGAGCTGGAAGAAATTGACAGACTCATGCAGCTTGTTAAGCCGCTTTCTATTACAAAAACTCTCGACTGGCCGGAAATGGTGCTGCCGCAATCAGCGTATGATGAAGTGGATACCTTCTGGAGTAAGCATATAGACTCGCCAGTGCTCGGGGTTCACCCCGGTTCTGTTTGGGCAACAAAACGTTGGCCTGCCGAGTACTATGCAGATGTGGTTGCTAAAGCCATTGATGCAGGTGCGCAGGTTTTGGTGTTTGCCGGACCGGGTGAAGAATCAATGGCTCAGGAAGTTATTGATAAGAGCGGCGCACAGGATTCAGACAGACTTATTGATCTTTCCGGTGCGCTTACACTGGTGCAGTTGGCTGCTTATTTGAATAAGCTGAATTGCTACGTGTCAAATGACTCCGGCCCTATGCACCTTGCGTGGGCACAGCGGACTCCTGTAACAGCTATTTTTGGCCCTACCGTTCGCGAGCTAGGATTCTTCCCGCGTGGAGAGGCTTCCACTGTTCTCGAAACAGACATTGAATGTCGTCCGTGCGGGTTACATGGTCCTAAAACATGCCCTAAGGGTCATTTCAACTGCATGCATTCCATTACTCCAGATATGGTGTGGAATGACGCTAAGAAAAAACTATTCGCATAGACGCTGAAGATATATACAACGTACTTAGCTCGAATGTGCTACACTGCTCTCAATTCTAAGGAGGACTTTATGGCTGTTTGTAGTGAAATGAAAAAAGGCGATGTGTATTATTGTCCGTCATGTCATTTAGAGATCAAGATCGAAAAAAGCTGTGGATGCAAGACTGACGGCGACGTGGAGCAGAGATGTTCAGTGCCGTTACAGTGTTGTGGGAAGCCGCTAAAAAAGAAATAGGTAACATTGGATTCATGCCAATGTAACGATTGAAAGATATAAGAGTAGAGCCTTCAGGCTTTACTCTTTTTTTATGTCATAGGAATAAAAGGTAGAAAAAGAGTATGCTTACAGGATAATACTAGGAGAGCACCCGTGAGTATACGAAATCAAATTTGCATCGCATTGGTACTGATTTTTCTTGGTTGTCTGCTGGTCAACGTAAGTAGGGCAGCAGAGAAAGTACCGCAGATTCCCGCCAATGCTTCAAGTGCTCAGGTCGACGCAATTCTTGCGGGCATGAGTGACCAGCAGGTGCGCGCGTTACTTATAGAAGAATTGCGAAAAGAAGCGGCAGCATCTGCCACTACAAAAAAAGATAAAAACCTTGCGTTAACATTTAATGCAAGGCTCTCACGTGTGCATGACAGGTTTGAGTATTTATTCGGAGATGCTGCACAAACAGCTCAGGGTATACCGGATGTTGTGTTCAAAGCAGTAAGCGGTAGCGGTAAAGTGCCGATGGCAAACTTGGCACGCGGCATTGCCTTACTTACTTTTGTGTGGATAGCAGTACGCCTGCTGTACCGAAGAAAGACCCAGCGTTTACGGAAAATTATTGAAACAACTCCGAAGGAATGGGGCTTTTTTAAAAAAGTTCTTCGGCTTTGCTTGCGAGCAGGGCTTGATTTGCTGGGAATTCTGCTTTCCAGTGTGGTTATTCTCGGACTGTATCTTGTCTATTATGAACAAAGTAGTGCGGCAAAGCCGATAATCGCATCGTGGTTTATTGCTGTACTCTTGGTGGATTTAGTAGGGCTCGTTTCTCGTTTTGTGCTGGTTCCAAAGGCTGAAGGGCTTCGTTATCTTCCGCTATCAAACGAAACAGCCTTGACTATTTATAAGTGGACGCAATGGATAAGCCGTATAGGTGCTCTTGGTTTGCTGATCTCATTTCTTATTCTACTGCAAGGTGAAGCGGAGCGTTGGTATTTGCTCGCGCTTGCCATTACCAGTTTTGTTGTTGTGTGCGGTATTTCGTTACTTATTATATGGGAAGCAAAAANCGGCACAGAGGCACTGCGAGAAAATGCGCAGGAAGGTTCGTTACGATATCAGATTGCTGGCATATGGCATATAATGCTTGTTACAGCTTTGATTCTCGGTTGGCTGTGTTGGCTTATAGTCTTAATGGTTCGAGGCTCCAGTGCCGTTATTCCAGCCATTGCAACCTTATTGAGTGTGCCAACGTATTGTATTGCAAACTGGCTTGCACAGCAGCTTGTCGATTGCATGAGCGGCATGTCCTTAAAGTCAGATGGAGATGTTGTTGCGGGAACTGGTTGTGCAAAAAAAGAGTCAACGCCAGAGCAGCCAGCAGAAGGCGATGCCAGCGTGGAACAACCTTCAGCCGTTAAGAATGCATCTTCCACAGAACAGGTTTCTGAATTTATAGATGAACAGCCTACAGAGCAGCTTACAGAACAGCCTATAGAGCTGGCAGATGAGACAGAACATGAAGAAGTGCACAGTACGCATGTTTCCACAGCCGCACGATTCCGCGATATTCTTAGAGGCAGCTTCCGTGTAGGGATCTTCTTGTTATTGCTTATGGGATTGCTTTTCGTGTGGGGCGTTCCGGTTCGAGTAGGGCTGGATACGGCACGTTCTTTCATAGGTATACTGTTTACTGTCGTTGTTTCCTACATTGTATGGGCGCTAATCAGCGTAGCAATTGAACGAAAGATTAGCGGGCATAGAGCAGACGGAGGGGGCTCCGGTGGCGAAGGTGGC
This sequence comes from Halodesulfovibrio sp. MK-HDV, assembly GCF_009914765.1. Classification (NCBI taxonomy): domain Bacteria; kingdom Pseudomonadati; phylum Thermodesulfobacteriota; class Desulfovibrionia; order Desulfovibrionales; family Desulfovibrionaceae; genus Halodesulfovibrio; species Halodesulfovibrio sp. MK-HDV. Next base: position 21,452 of record NZ_WYDS01000020.1, read on the forward strand.
AGTGCGGGCGGCGACAGATTTGCGACTCTCCTGCAATTGTTCCGCAAATTCCTGTTTGGCTTCTTGCTTATTGTTGTATCGCTTATCATCCTCTCATCTCTCGGTATAGACATCACACCACTTCTCGCAGGTGCCAGTGTCTTCGGTCTCGCAATTGGTTTTGGGGCACAAACTCTCGTCAAAGATATTATCTCAGGCATATTCTTCCTTATGGATGATGCGTTCCGTGTGAATGACTACATCCAGGTAGGTAATTCCATGGGAACAGTGGAAGAAATATCTATCCGTGCTTTAAAATTACGGCATCCGCGTGGATCGCTCTTCATCGTTCCGTTCGGAACCATAGGGTTTGTAACAAACATGTCCCGTGGTTTCGCCATCATGAAACTGCCGTATCTCGTTCCGTTCGACACGGATGTGAACAAGATCAAAAAAATTATGAAACGTATCAACAAAGAAGTACGTGAAGATCCAGCACTCGACGCCTTACTCCTTGATGACATCAAGTCACAAGGTGTGAAGTCCATCGAACAGTACGGACTGCGGATGCGTGTGAAGTTTATGACAGTACCAGGTGGGCAGTGGAGTATTCGGAAAATCGTATACGATAAGATGCGCAAGATATTCAAGGAAGAAGGTATCGAGTTTGCGCGTCCGACAGTCGGAGTACATGTGCCTGAGGGGGCGGATATGACTCCAGAAGAAATAAAAGATCTTTCGGCAGCAGCACAGAATATGGCTGACGAAAATGCAGCAGCCGCTAAGGCCAAAGGGACTAAGTAAGTTATAGACAAATATGCCTTAGGGAACTTTTTGTTTGTTGTCTTCGACGAACCTGTGGTGCGGGTCTTCGACGGCGCTTGTCAGCGGGACTTTAAGAACCTTTTTGAAAAAAGGTTCTTAAAAATCTCCAAAAACTTTTATTATGCGATAGTCGCTTATTGTTTTTTTAACTTCACGGCTTAAATCTCACTATCTTTCATGAAATAAAAAAGGGAAGTTCTACATTATGTAGGACAGCCCTTTTTTGTTAGTTAAGTGGGTGGATAATGGTGCTTGTGTATCTGATACAAGAAAGCCAATCTCCGCAAAGTTTCTATTGTGCTAAAATCAGTGTTTTGACGGCATACAATCGTGGAGCAGCGCTTACCATAAACTTTGCTTTGTTTAATTTATGAGTTGCAGAACGAAGATGTAGATAACATTATATTTTTTACCTATAAACTATCTATATGCTATCTAAGAAATATTTTTTGGAACAATTATCCAAAACAACAATTAAGAAAACAGTCTTAATGAAAGGAAGCGTAATGGAAGTTAAAGATCAAACGGCATATTGTGGTATTTATTGTAAAGACTGTATTCATTTAAATAATGAATACAGTGAACTAGCTAAGGGGCTTCAAAAGCATCTTAAAGAGATTGAATTTGACAAGTACGCAGCTATTGACAGTGAGTTTGGTAAGGAGTTCAAGCCTTGGGACAAGTTCTCTATTGTGTTAAGCAAGCTTTCTGACACTCAGTGTGAAAAACCGTGTCGTTCAGGAGGTGGCTGTTCAGGTAAGCCTTGTAAGATTATGGAGTGTTGTCAGGATAAAAACTTTGCAGGTTGTTGGGAATGCAGCGACATTGAGCAATGTGATAAATTTGATTTTCTGGAACCCCGTTGCGGTGATATGCCCAAAATGAATATCCGTGAAATCAGGAAGTACGGAATAGACAACTGGGTAGATAAAAGAGCCAATTTTTATATCTGGCAAAAATGATATTTCGTAGCAGCGGGTTAGATGGGTATGGCTAACAGCTTTTCCCAAGGGGTTCTCCCAGCCGCCGGAACAGTGGCCATGCTCGAGATACGAGAGGTTACGGGCAGCGATAACAACGCGGCAAGCACCGCAGGTTATTCAAAGACAAGAAGGTAAAAAAAGCACCACAGATCTGCCAGAGGCACAAAAACTCAAAAAACTGCCAAAGGCTATTCGTGTTTGTGAGTAACGTTTCCGCCTTGATGCGTGTGGATATGCGTGTGCGGGATGAACTCGGTGGCCTTGGTTTCACCGTTTTCGACACTAAGAAAACTGGTACAAGTTCTGTCGAGAAAATCCCAGTCATGGGAGATAATGCAGAGAGCGATATCGAGGTTTTTGAGAATATGTATGAGCCGTTCACGCGTGTCGGGATCAAGGTCGTTTGTAGGTTCGTCTAGGAGTAGCGCTTTGGGTTGCATTGCTAATACTGAGGCAAGAGCAACCATTTTTTTTTCACCACCGGAAAGCTTGTGGGTGATGCGATTTTCGAATCCTTTTAGGCCCACGAGCGAAAGTTTTTCTGCTGCAATGCGTAGTGCTTGCTCTGGTGTTTTACCGAGATTTAGGGGGCCGAATGCCACGTCGTCTATGACGGTAGGAGAAAAGAGTTGATCATCTGACCGTTGAAACAGGTAACCGATTTCTGAACGTAGGAGTCTGAAATCTTTTTCTGTTTTGAGTTGAGATTTTGCGTAGGTGATGGTGCCTTTGTTGGGCGTAAGAATTCCCATTGCTGCGAGGAAAAGTGTTGTCTTACCACTCCCGTTGTGCCCGAGTACTCCGAGTCTGGAGGTAGGGAACAACTCTAAATTTGCCCCTGTGAGTGCTGGCATAGTGGTGCCTGCATAAGTGTAGTGGATGTCGGTGAGGGAAAGCAATGGGGTGGTCATTAGAGTAACTCCGTAAGCTGGAAATAGTCGGCAGCAAACAGCGCTGTTCCGAGAAATGCAATGATCGCAGCGACGACTGCGTCGGTAGCTTGTGCTTGGGTACGATGCAGGGAATGAAAGGTGCCGTCGAATCCGCGAAGTTTCATGGCGTTGGAAACACGTTCTGCTCTGTCATGACTTTTTACAAGCACCATTGCGATGAGATTTGCGTAAGTTTTATAGGTGTGACTGTTGGTAGTCGGTATAAATCCGCGTAGCGTTGCGGCGGTGGACAGGCGTTTATACTCTTCGAGGATTACGTGGATGTAACGCCAAGTAAAAAGGAATAGCAGGCTGAGTTTTTGTGGTACGTGCAGTTTGGCAAAGCCTGATCCTATGTCTGTGACGTTCGATGTGGCTAGAAGCGCAATAAAAGTTGTGATGATGGCGTTTGATTTGAGCGTGATGAGCAACGTTAAATCAATACCCTCTTGAGTGACGGTGAAACCACCTAGTGAATATACAGGCGTTCCTGCTGTCGAAACAGGCAGTGTAAGCCAAAGAAATGCGATGAATGCGTTGATGAAGAGCAGTCTTCTGCAAAGAGTTTTTATTGGAAGCTGTGCAATGCAGAGAAGAGTGATGCCTATGACCAATGCTACGCAGGCGGTAGATATTGATGTAAGCAGTGCTGTACAGATTGAAAATAGTGTTGCGGCGACAACTTTGGATGCCGCATCCATAGTGTGAAACGGACTTGTGCCCTCGGCAAAGGATTCGAGTGACATACGTTACTCTGTAGCGCTGGATGAGGTCTGTGCGGCCATAACTGGGTCTGGTGCCGTGATCTTGAAGTCGAAAATTTGTGGACTTACCTTAGCGAGGAACCCGACAACTACGGCTGTAATCAGTCCTTCTATCACCATGACAGGAACGCTTGAAATCAATAAAATTTTTGCGGAATTTAGGAAGCTGTCACCACCTAAGGCAAGCGTGCCTGATGTAAGTAAGGCGGAAAAAGCAACTGCTGACATGCCGCATAAAAAAGCGGCCATTCGTAGTGAGAAAGTGCCTTTACTGAGCATGGGACGGAATATGTAAAAACAGAGAACGGGCGGAAGAGCCATGTTCAAGGTGTTTACACCTAGGCTGGTAATGCCGCCAAACTGGAATAGAATTGCCTGAAGTGTGAGAGCAACCAGAATGGCAGGAAACGCAACCCAGCCGAGCATTAAACCGAGTAGACCGTTTAAGATAAGATGACCGGATACAGGGCCAATTGGAATATGAATAAGCGATGCGACAAAGAAAGATGCTGAAAGAATTGCTGTTGTCATGATTCGATCATAATCAAGTTTTTTCAAACCGATACAAACTCCTCCTGCTGATAATATAGCGCAGGAAGCGAGAATGACTGGTGGCAAAACCCCTTCGGCAATATGCATAATACGTGTCCAATGGTCTAATTGGTTGGTGTGATGCATATCGATACCATTCAGAGAAGGTTATCGTCAACGTGTTACGAATTTTAAAAAAAGGCACGCACGGTCGCCTAGCTGACAGACACAAAAAAAAGCCCCCTGCGTGAAGCAAGGGGTTTTTGATTATAGGATCGGTTTAAAAGAATACAAGGGTAACCAAGACGAAGGTCGGAATAAGAATACCGAATGACCATGCCATGTATCCGAAGAAACTAGGCATTTTTACACCCTGATCGTCAGCAATAGCACGAACCATGAAGTTCGGTGCGTTACCAATGTACGTGTTCGCTCCCATGAATACAGCACCGGCTGAGATTGCAAGCAAAGTGCTCGCCATATCAGTCATGAGGTGTGAAGCATCGCCACCGGCAGTGTTAAAGAACACAAGGTAGGTCGGTGCGTTATCAAGGAAGGATGACAGAATACCGGTAAGCCAGAAGTACATGATGTCTACAGGGTTGCCGTTTGCATCTGTCACCAGATTGATGATTCCTGAAAGTGCACCATCTTTACCAGCTTTCAAAATTGCGATTGCTGGAATCATGGACAGGAAGATACCGATAAACAGCTTGCCGACTTCAAGAATCGGGAACCAGTTAAAGTCATTTAATCTGCGGCTTTCATCATCGGTGAGTCTCAAAGAAAGACCAGTGATGAAAAGGAGAAGCAGATCACGAGTAAGGTTCTGTAATTCAACATGTACGTGGTAAATGTTGAATTCGATGTTTGGATCCCACATGCCGGACAGCAGTACAGCACCGATAACACCAAGGAGGAGAAGAAGGTTTACTTTGCCTTCCATACCAAGCTTTTCGGAACTGGAAGCGTCCACACCTTCAGGAACAGGACGACCTTCTTTGCCGAAGAGGTAGGTATCGATGAGGAAATATGCAGTTATGAGAATAGCTGCTGTGAAAAGCATTGGAAGCAGCATGTGGGTTGTTGTCCAGAAGAAGTCAACGCCCTGCAAGAATCCAAGGAAAAGTGGCGGATCGCCCAGAGGTGTAAGTGAACCACCAATGTTAGCTACAAGGAAGATGAAGAAAACAACGGAATGTACTTTGTACTTACGGTGTGCGTTAGCACGCAGCAACGGGCGGATAAGCAGCATTGCAGCGCCAGTTGTACCCATCCAACTGGCTAGTAAGGTACCAATTAAGAGGATAAGTGTGTTTACAATTGGTGTGCCTACCAGAGTACCGGTAAGACGTACGCCACCCGCAACGGTGAAGAGCGCTAACAGGAGAATGATAAACGGAAAATATTCCAATAAAAGCGCATGCAAGGTTTCGTATAAAGCAAGAGAGAAACCAAACTTCAGCGTGAACGGGACAAGAAAGCAAAGAGCCCAGAATAAAGAAATTTTACCAAAGTGGCTGTGCCAGAAGTGTGGCGCAACTAGTGGAAGGACTGCGATAGACAGCAGCATGCAGACAAACGGCAGAACCCACAAACCGGAAAGAACGGCGCCGTCAAGATGCGGTGCACCTGCGGAAGCAGCAAACGCAGCGCATGGCAGCAGAAGCGTTGCAAAGACTGTTAGCAATTTTGCAAACAGAACAGAAGGTTTACCCGTCAACATAAACTCAAACTCCTTTTCTCAAATCCAGCATTGTTTAAAATACATTTAACGTAGGCAATTACTATTAATTTCGAGAAACAGTCAATGGATTCTCGGTGTTAGTGTTTGCTTTAGGTCGTAATAAAAAAGTGTTTAGTCAGCCGAAGTAATGGCTGACTGTTTGATTTTCTAACTAAACGGAGAAGTGTTTGTCAATCAAACTAAAATTGTTTTTTTACGCGAGAAGCTTTAGAACCTGCGACGTTCGGGGATTTCTAACTATATATATAGGGCAGGTTGAGAGAGTGCTGTTTTTAGGTCGAAATATTTTTTTTCGAGAAGAGAAAGTTGGCAATGAAGTGGATTTCAGGTCGACACATTTTTACGACGCATGGCTGAAGAACGCTATTGTGTCGTTTTGAATAATACGGGCAGAGTGTCAGGAAGGTTCAAAACCTAGCAGTGTGTTTTTGCATAGGCAAAAAAAAAACGCCCCCGTGCAGAACACGGGGGCGATACAATCATTCAAGTCTTTACCTATGAAATGAATACAAAGGTAATGAGAACGAAGAGAGGGATGAGGATACCGAAGGACCATGCCATGTAGCCAAAGAAGCTAGGCATTGCTACGCCCTGATCTTCTGCAATGGAACGAACCATAAAGTTTGGTGCGTTACCAATGTAGGTGTTAGCACCCATGAATACAGCACCAGCGGAGATAGCAAGAAGAGTGCTTGCCATGTCGCCCATGAGGTGAACTGCGTCGCCACCAGCAGTGTTAAAGAACACAAGGTAGGTCGGTGCGTTGTCCAGGAAGGAAGAAAGGAGACCGGTGAGCCAGAAGTACATGGTGTTCACAGGTTCGCCGTTGCTGGTAACCATGTTGATTACGGAAGCAAGAGCGCCGTTCTCGCCAGCTTTCAGGATAGCGATAGCTGGGATCATGGACAAGAAGATACCAATGAAGAGTTTACCAACTTCAAGGATCGGGAACCAGTTGAAGTCGTTGAGGCGGCGGGATTCATCGTCGGTAAGTTTAAGAGAAAGACCGGTGATGATAAGAAGAAGAACGTCACGAACAACGTTCTGCAGTTCTACATGAACATGGAAGACGTTGAAGCTAACATGCGGATGCCACATACCGGACATAAGTACTGCTGCAATTACACCAAGGAGGAGGAGAAGGTTAACTTTACCCTCAATGGCAAGTTTAGGAGCAGGACCGCAGTCGTAGATCTGACGGCCGTTTTCGAAACGACAACGACCTGGAGTAGCAGATGCTTCTTCTTTTTCTTCGCAACAATCTGTTGGAGGTACTGGTTTGCCTTCTTTAGCAAAGAGAATGGTGTCGAGGAAGAAGTAAACTGTAAGAAGTATAGCAGCTGCAAACAACATAAGCGGCAACATGTGTGTGGTGGTCCAGAAGAAGGAAACACCTTTCAGGAAGCCGAGGAAGAGTGGTGGGTCACCAAGAGGAGTAAGGGAGCCACCAATGTTAGCTACGAGGAAAATAAAGAATACAACAGAGTGTACTTTGTATTTACGATGAGCATTAGCACGAAGAAGTGGGCGAATAAGGAGCATTGCTGCGCCTGTAGTACCCATCCAGCTTGCGAGAGCAGTACCGATAAGCAGAATTACGGTGTTCACTAAAGGTGTACCAACAAGGTTACCTTTGAGACGAACGCCGCCAGCTACGGTGAACAGAGCCAGAAGCAAGATGATGAACGGGAAGTACTCAAGGAGAAGAGCGTGCAAAGCTTCATAAAGCGCAAGGGAGAAACCGTACGCCATAGTGAATGGCACGAGAAAGCAGAGTGCCCAAAATAAAGAAATTTTACCGAAGTTGTTGTGCCAGAAGTGTGGCGCCGCAATTGGACCAACTGCGATAGACAGCAGCATACATGCAAATGGGAGTACCCATAATGCAGAAAGGGATGCACCATCAAGATGTGGCGCGCCAGCAGAGGCGGACGCGAATGCCATAGCAGGAAGCAACAATCCTGCTAAAGCAAAGCTAAGACCAGCAATAGCTTTAGATTTCAAAAAGGTAAACACAGCGTAAGACTCCTTCATACAAGTTGTGTATCAAAAGATACAAAGCGAAATATACCATTCGAATGCGCAATAAATAAAGACAACTATCGACATTTCGTCGCTGCATGTGGGTGCAACGGGATTTGGTATATTCACGAACTTCTTGGATTAAACTAGAAGACAAGTGGCTCTTTTACTCGGACACAATGCACAATTCAATAGGTTGAGTGTAAAAAAATATAATTTGCAGCGAGTTAGTCCATTTTGTTTTGAAAATCGTTCGGTTAGATCTTCAAGACTTATCGCAAAAAATTATAAATATAACCGGTTTCAGCGCTAAGGTTGCATTGCGTGACAAGAGTTGTAAAAGCCTGTACACCCAGTTCGCGTAACTTTACAAGAAAGAAAATCAATTTAATGCCAATATGCGCATTGGGATGAAGCAGTACTCGAAGATTTTATGTACTGTTTATTTGGTTTTTGCGCGCATGTTTTTTATGATTGCAAAGTCTTATACTGATGAACTACCGCGGTGTTTCGTTGGGTAAGCGTTATTAATACAACAACAAACCTGTTGCTGACATAAATGCGGCGGATATAGACAGGATATATGGTGTGCAGATGACAAAAGAAAGAACGCCTGAAAGAACTGCTAAGCTTGAACGAGTATTGAAACTCCGTCAGAAAGATCTGACCATGGTTATGGCGAATGTACATGATCCGCATAACGTATCTGCTATCCTGCGTAGTTGTGATGCTTTCGGTGTGCCTAAGGTTCACCTTTACTACACAGATACTGCATTCCCGAAACTCGGGAATAAATCTTCTGCATCTGCGCGCAAATGGGTTGATGTAGAACGTCACGATAACGCAGACGATCTTATGAAGTCTTTGCGTGCACAGGGTATGAAAGTTCTCGCAACAAGCTGTTCTCCAAAAGCAAAGCCGCTTCGTGATTACGACCTCTCTGAGCCAACTGCTGTAATCATGGGTAACGAACACCGTGGCACTGACCCTGAACTCGTGGACGTTGCAGACGGTGAAGTCTACATTCCAATGTTCGGTATGATTCAGAGCTTTAACGTATCTGTTGCAGCTGCAGTAATCCTCTCCGAAGCTTCTCGCCAGCGCCAGCTTTCCGGCAAGTACGAAGAGCCGACCTACACTGATGAAGAATACAAAGAAACTCTTGAAGATTGGCTCGAACGCTAATTTTCTATCGAGATATATTTTATAAAAAAACGCCGATCTGTTTTACACAGATCGGCGTTTCTTTATAGCAGTCCTAAATCTTTCAGCCAGCCTTCGTAGAGGGCTTGGAGTTCTGTTTCCTTGGCCTTCCGTGCCCAGTTGGCGAGTCCGGCAGCTTTTTTGGTAAGTGTGCCGATATCTTCAAGCTGAGAATCAATATGCGAGAGCTTGTCGTTAGCCATTTGTAACAGGCTGTCGTTATTTCCGGCCTCTGCTACAGCAGCAAGTTTGCGATAGAGCGGTAGCATCGGGAAGAAGAATGTTTGCAATAAACGGATTCCGCATGCTTCTTCAAACTTTCCTGTTGATTCAAGATACGCAGCAAGCTGAACGTACCCAGTTTGCCAGAGCGGTTCTTCGAGAATGAGTGCGAGGCAGGTTGATGGGTCAGGTGACTGCATCATCTGCTCGTTTAATTCTTGTTCACGCTCCGGTGTAAGGATCATGTAGCTCTCCATCCACGGGGAGATGGTGAACTGGTATCCTTCTTTTTTTGCAATCAGATGCTTGTCAGGACCGAAGCAGCCTTTGCAGCGGTCGTTCAAACGCATTGTGTCGACACTGAGATCATCTTCAACGATGGATGCTGTTGTGTCTGGCTCAAGAAGTGTTGATTGCGGGATGAGGTCGATTGTTTGCTCGTTGTTGCGTATTGCGCAACAGAGATCGAGCACCTCCATACCGGTTTTGTATTTGGTATCAAATTTTTCAATTTCTTTGAAAATCGCTGCACGCATGAATATGCCGTTTGCAGGCACTGCTTGAAAAGAGCGCTGCTTGTTTACGGCTGGATGGGTTGCGGGAAAAGACGCAAAAAGCGGCTGTGCACGAAGCGACGGAGTAAATGTTGTGCCGTAACTCTGTACACGCCCAGATTGTGGACAAATGAGAAGTGGTGCCGCAATGCCTGCGGATGGATTATTTTTAAGATGTTGAAGTAGCGGCGCGATGGTTTCCGCTGTTACCTGAGTTCCGGCTTCGAGGAGGAACAGGTATTCACTATCTGCATTGTCCGCTGCGAGGTTGAATGCGCGAGCTCTGCTGATCGGCGCAGTAAGCTTAATTACTTTCGGGTGTACTGGCAGCAGTGGTGCTACTTCTTCAATAAGCTCAGAGATAACAGGTGTCACTTCACTGTCTGCCACTATGAGCACTTCACACTCAATATCTTTGGGCAGATTAGTTAATGAGGCAAGAGACAAGGCAACAGCTTCGGTTGAACTGGTGCATGAAACAAGTATGGAAAGTGTATTTGTTGTCATAATGTGCATTCTGCAGGGGTATTGAATGTGTATCGTATCGGGCGTCGCCATATATAATGATACAATTTGTAAGCAAAGCTGTGGTAGATGGATACGATCAGGAGGCGCAAGCTGCGGCGTGTGAAAAAGTTACTTTCAACAGATGGTAACCATCCGTGAGGTTATGAACTTTTTGTAGCAGCGCAGCAATGTGCTTGAGTGTCATCTGTCAGTGGCGGCTGAAGCGTGTGCCCGAGTACTGAAATAGTATTCTTCTCTAGTAAACGTATCTGGAAAAACAGGCAACCGCATCGGTGGAAGATGTTGTTGATTGATGTTGTAGAAAGTGATCAGTTGTAGCGAGATGTTTTTTGTTGCAGATACAGCGCTGATGGGGGTTGATACACATTGAGACGTAAAAGTGTCTCAGGCAGTGCGCATTTGCATCTTATTGCGTAGTCATATATATCGTGTGCATCTTAACAACTGATACTGATTTTTTTACAAAAAATATCGGAAAATCAATGAGTAAGATCCACTTCGCAATAAAAACCGTGAGTTGGCGCGAGCCTTCAGTACTTTTTTGCGGAGTAATTGAAAGGGTACAAGGCACAAGTCTTGTTTCGTATCTGGTAATGTTATGCGGACGGAACGTGTAATTTTACCGGATTTTTTATTTGTAGCTGCACGAAGAGTGCAGGAGAATCATGAGTATTTTTAATCGAAAGTCAGCAGTGTTGATTACATGCCCACGTGGCGCAGCACCTATCCTGACTGATGAAATCAAGCAACTTAATTTCCCTGTTAAACACGAACTTACCGCTGCCGTAGAAACATTTACTACAATGGCTGGCTGCATGCGGTTGAACTTGCATTTGCGCACAGCGCAGCGTGTTCAGTTCCAACTGGCATCATTCAAGGCATACACTGCCGACGATGTGTACAAGTACATTCGTAACTACATCGACTGGGATGAAATCATCACCCCTGACGGCTATCTTTCCATCTCATCTTTTGTGCAGAACGATTCAATTCGTGATGCTCGTTATGCCAACGTTCGCGTAAAAGACGGCATTTGCGACTTCATGCGCGATAAGCATGGCCGCAGACCGGATTCCGGCCCTGAGCAGACAGGCACAGTACTGTTCCTGCATTGGGTTCAGAACCGTTGTAAGCTGTATCTTGATACTTCAGGCGAGCCTTTGAACCGCCGTGGATACCGTAAACTTCCTTGGACAGCTCCTATGTCCGAACCGCTTAGTGCAGCATCCTTGATTGCAAGTGGCTGGGATGCAAAAAGCAATTTTGTAAACCCAATGTGTGGTAGTGGCACCCTTGCCATTGAAGCTGCACTTCTTGCTTTAAACAGTGCTCCTGGTCTTATGCGTGAAAACTTTGGTTTCATGCACCTGCCAGACTTCGATCAAGAACGCTGGGATATGCTTTTCAGTGAAGCAGAATCTGCAGAACTCGGTGGGCTTGATTTTAGAATTATTGCTACAGACCAAAGTGCCGAAGCTATTGAAGCTGCTAGAAAGAACGCAATTGCTGCTGGTGTTGATCGTTACATCGAATTCGGTGTGTGCGATTTCCGCGAGACAGAAATTCCTGAAGGCGGCGGTATTGTGATTATGAACCCTGAATATGGTGAACGTCTTGGTGATGTCCGTTACCTTGGCGAAGTCTATAAGGCTATTGGCGACTTCTTCAAACAGAAGTGTCAGGGCTACGAAGGGTTTATCTTTACAGGTAACTTAGATTTAGCAAAACAGGTTGGCTTACGTACCTTTAGGCGCGTTACATTCTTTAGTGCTAAAATTGAATGTAAGCTTCTTGGTTACCAGATGTACTCTGGTTCCAAAAAGGCAAGCAAACAACCAGCTAGCTAGGTTGTTGTAGACTTTTATTTTCAGACTGAGAGGGGCATGCACAAGTCTCTCTTAGTCTGAAAATTCTATTTGTTACCGTAATAGTTCCACTTTTAATACATATTGGATTACTACAGTGTCTGATTCCAACCGCTATTCAAAGGTTACTCCTGTATCTTGGGAGTTGTTGCAACGAGATGCCAAGCAGCTTGCTTGGGATTTGCTTAAAAAAGGTACTTGGAAGGGCATTTACGCTGTAACGCGTGGAGGCTTGGTTCCTGCTGCTATTCTTGCAAGGGAAATGGAAATCTACCAGATTGAAACTATCTGTATCAACAGTTACAGCTGGAAAAATCAGGGTGAGATGAGCGTTTTGAAAGAAGCAGAAGGGGACGGCGAAGGCTGGTTGATTATTGATGATCTGGTGGACACTGGCGGAACAGCACGAGTTGTGCGTGATATGTTGCCAAAAGCACATTTTGCGACTTTGTATGCAAAGCCGGAAGGCAAGCCGCTTGTAGATACATTTATCAGAGAATACTCTCAGGATACTTGGATTTTATTTCCTTGGGATTCTGAAGTGCAGTTTACAGAGCCACTCGCTAAGCGAGTTAGTGATAGCTAATTAGTTGTACTTGGACGTTGTAGAGCATTTCTGCAGCTCCTATTAATATTCGGGATTGATGTTTCTTGGGAGGAAACAATGCGTAAATTTGTGGGTATTGCAATGCTCGCGGCTATGGTTGTTGTTGCTGGTTTCGGCGCAACGGTAGCACAGGCGAAAGATTTGAAAGTTGGTTTTGTATACGTATCTCCAGTTGGTGACGCTGGTTATTCTTACGCTCACGATCTGGGGCGTCAGGCTGTTGCTAAAATGGACGGCGTAAAAACTTTTTATGTTGAATCTGTACCGGAAGGTGCTGATGCAGCTCGTGTTATTAACAATATGGCTCGTAAAGGGTACGATGTAATCTTCGCTACAAGTTTCGGTTACATGGACCCAATGCTCAAAGTCGCAAAGAAATTTCCTAATACCACCTTTATGCATTGTTCCGGTTACAAAACCGCACCGAACATGTCTGCATACTTTGGTCGTATTTACCAGGCCCGTTACCTTGCAGGTCTCGTAGCTGGTTCCATGACTAAATCTAACATCATCGGTTACGCTGCTGCGTTCCCTATTCCAGAAGTTAAACGTGGTATTAACGCATTTACACTTGGCGTTCGCGCTGTGAACCCAAAGGCAAAAGTACACGTTGTTTGGACTAAAACATGGTACGACCCAGCAACCGAAAAAGAAGCTGCTAAGTCTCTTATCGACATCGGTGCCGACGTTATTACACAGCATCAGGACTCCCCTGGTCCACAGGAAGCTGCGCAGGAAGCTGGAATTTACTCCATTGGCTACAACTCTGATATGTCCCAGTTTGCTCCTGATGCACATCTTACTTCTGCAATTTGGAACTGGAGTGCATTCTACCCTGTAGTTATCGAGAAAGTAAAAAAAGGCGAATGGAAAGCTGACAACTACTGGTGGGGACTTTCCGAAGGCGTAGTTGACCTTGCACCGTTTGGTGACATGGTTCCTGAGAATGTTCAGAAAATGGTTAACGCTCGTAAAGCGGAAATCAAAAATGGTACATTCAAGGTGTTTGCTGGCCCTATCAAAGATCAGTCCGGTACTGTTCGCGTTGCAGAAGGCGAAACTGCTTCTGACGCAATGCTTGCTGGTATGGATTGGTTTGTTGAAGGCGTTGAGGGCTCTAACCAGTAGCCGTTGGGCTAATCTGGAGTATCTTAGCATATGCTAGGTTTTACTATTGAAAAACGTCAGGAGCCCCTAAAGTGGGGCTCCTTTTTTATCTTTCTGGGCGCGATGATTTTCTCCCTTGGCGTAAGCGGATTGCTGCTGGCTATTCAGGGAAAACCACCGTTAGAAGCAATGTACTTGTTATGGGACGGAGCATTTGCACATGATTGGGCGCTTGAGGATACAGTCCTCAAAGCTATTCCAATTTTTCTCTGTTCTTTAGGGGTTGCAGTTTGCTTCCGTATGCAGATTTGGAATATTGGTGCAGAAGGGCAGTTTGCCATGGGCGCCATTGGTGCAACTTGGGTTGTACTAAGCATGCCGACTGCGCCTGCTTGGGTGCTTATGCCGCTTATGTTCCTTGCGGCAGCGGTGCTTGGTGCTATCTGGGCTATTATTCCAGCATTGCTGCGTGAAAAGATGGGACTCAACGAGATCATTTCGACGCTGATGTTTAACTACATCGGCATCCTGTTCTTGCAATTTCTTGTCTACGGCGCATGGAAAGATCCGGCAAGTTTCGGCTTCCCGATGACTATTGTATTCCCTGACACAGCGATTATCGGTGAAATGTTCGGCCGGATTCATTGGGGTGTATTAGTCTGTGCGGGTGCAGCCGCTGCATTAACCGTATTTTTAAAGCACACTCGCCTTGGTTTCGAAATCATGGTCAGTGGTGAAAATCCTCGTGCTGCCCGTTACGCCCGTATGCCATACAGTGCGCTCGTTGTGCTGGTAATGGGAATATGTGGTGCGTTAGCTGGCTGGGCAGGGCTTATCGAAACTTCTGCAACGCTTAACCGTCTCCAGCCGACAGTTGTTGTTGGCTACGGCTTTACAGCTATTGTTGTGGCATGGCTTGCTCGTCTGCGTGTTACCTCCATTGCAGGATATTCTATTCTGCTTGCAGGGTTGCGCGTTGGTGTAGAAAATTTGCAGCTTGAGTTGCAGGTTCCAGCGTCATTTACCGGCATTATGCAGGGGCTTATTCTGTTAAGCGTTTTGGCTGGACAGTTCTTTAACTGGTATTCATTCCAGAGAAGCAAGCGAGGATAATCGTGGGCTTAGAACTTATTATTCCTATTCTGGCTGCGACTATTCAGTCCGGTACACCGATTCTGTATGCAACTCTTGGTGAGATGCTGACGGAGCGTTCCGGCGTGCTGAACCTTGGTGTTGAAGGTATGATGATTATTGGCGCATTTTTCGCGTTCCTTGCCTCATACTACACAGGTAACCCTTGGTTTGCTTTTGTTTGCGCTGGCACTATTGCCGGTTTATTCGGGTTAGCACACGCTGTTGTTTGCCTTATCTTCCAAGGTAACCAAGTTGTATCCGGTCTTGCTCTTACTATTCTTGGTGTTGGTCTTGCGGACTTCCTCGGTACAGGTTTCGTAGGAACGTCTGCTGTAGGCTTTTCAGCATTTGATGTTCCGGTACTTTCGTCCATTCCGGCCATCGGCGATATTTTCTTTAAACAGGATGCGCTTGTTTACGTATCCTACTGTTTGCCGTTCTTGTTCTGGTTTTTCATGAACAGAACCCGCTGGGGACTTGCTCTCGGTGCAGCTGGCGAGAACCCTGCTGCATGTTTTGCCGCAGGTCTTAATCCAGTGAAGTTGCGTTGGGTAGGTATTTTCTTTGGCGGCTTCCTATGTGGTCTCGGCGGTGCGTATCTTTCTCTCGCCTACACCCACTTATGGGCAAACAACATGACAGCAGGGCGTGGTTGGATTGCGGTAGCGTTAGTTATCTTTGCATTCTGGCGTCCGGGGCGTGCAATGTTCGGCGCATACCTCTTCGGTGGTATTATGGCGTTCCAAATGCGGTTACAGGCCGTTGGTGCAACATTACCGTCATCATTGCTGCTTATGCTTCCTTACGCACTGACAATTGTTGTTCTTCTTTTTTCCTCAGCTCGAGGCAAGGGGCGTCAGGCTCCTGCGGCTCTCGGCGTGAATATTGAGCCGGGAGAATAGTCGTGGCAGAATACGTTAATAAACGAACCAATCGTGACGCTTTTAGAGGACAGACTCCGTTTGTCCGTCTCCAAGGCATCAGCAAGCATTTTGGTAAAGTGCGTGCTAACCACGAAATTAATCTCGATATTCGCCCCGGAATGATTAAAGCTTTGCTTGGTGAGAACGGCGCGGGTAAATCTACCCTTATGTCTATTCTTTCCGGCAGATTTCAGCAGACTTCCGGTGACATTCTCGTAGATGATACCCCCACAGTGTTTGCGTCTCCAAAAGATGCGATTAAAGCAGGCATCGGCATGGTGTATCAGCATTTCATGTTGGTAGAATCCATGACAGTGGCGCAGAACGTCCTTCTCGGTCAGGAAAAAGCATTTCTCATTAATCCCAAAGAGCAGGAAAAAGAAGTAGCAGCACTAGCGGAGCAATACGGCTTGCCGATTGCTCCTTCCGCAATTGTTTCTTCTCTCTCTATGGGTGAAAAGCAGCGCGTTGAGATTCTCAAGCTTTTGTATCGCGACAGCCGCGTGCTTATCCTTGATGAACCAACAGCCGTTCTTACACCAACCGAGACTGAACAGCTTTTTGATGCCATGTGGCGCATGGCTGACCAAGGTAAATCTCTTGTCTTCATTTCCCATAAGCTTAAAGAAGTTATGGCTGTGGCAGACGAGGTCGCCATTCTCCGTAAAGGTGAAGTGGTAGATGAATTTAAGGAAGCAGACGTTCCGAACGAAACCGTGCTCGCAAACCGCATGGTTGGTCGTGACGTTGAGCTTTCTCTTGATGCGCAGCCAGTAGAACTCGGTGCAACCGTTTTGGATGTACAGGATCTCGAAGGCGACGGACTCGAAGACATCATGCTTTCCGTTAAGAAAGGTGAAATTGTCGCCATCGCCGGCGTAGCAGGGAATGGTCAAAAAGAGCTTGTAGAAGTGATCTGCGGACTCCGTAAGCCGATCAAAGGTGAAGTTTCAATCCTCGGATTGGACTGGCATGACTTCTACCCTCGACCTCCAAGGAAAGGGCGTTCACTCGCCTATATTCCAGAAGATCGTCAAGGTCTTGCGACCTGCAAATTTGTTGACCTCGTTGACAACTTCCTTCTCACAACGCGTCATTCGTTTACAACAGGCCCGTTCTTAAATCGCAGTAAAGCAATCGATCAAACAGTAGAGATTGTAGAGCAGTTTAACGTACAGCCTGGGCACATCGACGCAGATGCACGTTCGCTTTCCGGTGGTAACCTGCAAAAGCTTGTTATCGGGCGTGAATTTTTTCGCCAGCCAGATATCATCGTTGCAGAAAACCCGACGCAGGGACTTGATATCTCAGCGACTGAAGAAGTATGGCAGCGTCTACTTGAAGTGCGTAAGCGCGCAGGTATTTTGCTCATTACATCAGAGCTGAACGAGGCACTGCAACTCGCAGACCGCATCGCAGTTATGTACCGCGGACGCATTATCGATCAGTTCCCAAAATCGAATAGAAAAAAAGTCGACTCAATCGGACTTATGATGGCAGGCGTTACTCCAGAGTAGAGCTTGTTGTTTCTAAGTTTTAGTTTGGTTTGGGCTTTATTGCCTGCGGCGCTTTTTGGCTTTAGACTTTTTGTGTCTCCGACGGGCGGGCTCTGCCTCCACAAGGGACTGGCATTCGTAACACTCGTTTCTCGTGAACGGCTACTGGCGCAAGCACCCGCAAGGGGGACGCCCCCTTAACCGCGAGTTTGTACTACCCGCTGAATTTACTATCTAGTATCTATGAAGAGCAGTCCGCTGAATGTGGGCTGTTCTTTTTTTGGTTATAGAATTGTATGGGATATTTGTGAGAGGGGCGGCAGCTTTTGGTGAAGGGGAGAGGTCTGATATCTCAAAGATCTAGTATTTAGCTTACAGAGTTTCTAGCGGAAAAATGGAAAAGGATGGAGAGGTTATCTCTCCATCCTTTTTTGTGATCTGTGGAAGGTTATTGAAATTTTTCCCGAGAGCTAACATTCTGTGTTGCTATCGTATGATGAGAAGAAATGGTGATGCCATACGGAGGTACCATTTAATACCTACTCACATGACAACTGGGGAATACAACCTCGCAGTCGAGAGGGCGTCCCTCTCGCGGGGTGCAGGGGCAGAGCCCGCCCCTCGGAGAGCCGTCGGAGACTCGCCGGAGGCAAACAAACTAAAAAAATAAAAAAGCGCCGTAGGCAATAAAGGTCAAAAAAAAGAATTCTCAAAAAAGCTCTGTGAGCAACAGTCTAGTTAGCAATCAAGACAGGCAGTGAAGTATTTTTGAGTGTAATTCCCCCGAGGTTCACAGTCCACGGGAATAGAACATCATGCGAGAGCCTTTTGCCTACTTGATCTTTGAGTGCGGCAACGTATGTGGGATTTAGTTCGGCATATTTGTCAGAGTACCAGACAATGAAAGGCACGTTGCGTTGCTCTGGTCTTTTGTCGTTACCGTGCATGAATATGCCATCCTCACCTAGGGATTCACCATGATCTGATGAGTAGATGACGAGCGCGTTTTGCTCTTTAACCATGTCGTAGACGTTTGCTAAGAATCCATCGGTTGCAATAATACTGTTGTCATAGGCGTTTATCACTGTGCCCAGATTGGAATAGCTTTTGTATTTGTCTGGAGTGAATGTGCGGTATTTTGCAGAATATTTTGTCGAATAGTTGAAATGACTTCCGCGGGTATGCACTACGATGACTCTGTTGCCTTGTGTGCTAGCGAGAACTTTTTGGACTACGGGTACCATCATTTCATCTCTGAACTCAGAGTAGTCTGCGGTGGTGAAGTCATTACGGAAAATGGTCTGTTGAGCATTGCCCATGATGCGAGTTGTCGGCATGTCACTGCTGTAGGCAACACGGCTGTTTGCAGAAATCCATGCTGTAGAGAACCCATATTTTACAAACAAATCGAGAAAAGAGTTTGTTTTAATATTAGGTTTTTTACTTGTTGCAGGCGTGAGCATGGCAGGAACAGATACGCGAGTCATTGCCGCAAAAGATTTAATCCCACCGTATGTGATGACATTTTTTTCTTTTGAAAGTCGGGGCGTGGTGTTGCGGCCATATCCATTGATTTGGAAATGGTCAGCCCTTGCAGATTCTCCGATAATAAAAATGAGTGTTAGCGGGTCAGATTGCTTTTGGAATACGTATTCCGATTCAAGCAAAGCAGAACTTTGTGGCTTTGGTCGTGTTTTGTACTGAACCCATCTGATTGAAAAGTTGGCAACTGAATCAATTACACAGAATGGGAACGCATATTTTGTGGCGATAGCAGGACGTAATTGTTTTGCTATCGGATGCTTGCTGAATTTGGACAGTGCGATATTGATAGGAATAAGTAGTAAGAGTAGGATGATTGGCCATTTCAGCTTTGGCGGTGTTTCACATTTTTTTATGCCGATATGTGCTGCTATGGACAGGGCAAGTGCAGTGACAATGGAAAGAATGAATCCCGGGGTGAGGGCTTCATTTGCTTCTCCTGTTGTTGTTTCCAATAAGAGAAAGAGTAGGTTGTCACTGATCTTGATGTTCAGGAACGTATACAAATATGCCCCGACAAGACTCATGCAGAAAATTACTGGCAGCAGAATAGATACAATTTTTTTGAGCCGTATCGCGATTGAAAAGATACTGTAGTTAAAAAGCACTAAGTATGAAAAAGCGAAAAAGGCATACGCAGGAGTAAGGCGTGATAGTGGTACGTACATCATGCATGCGAAAGCTACAGCCAGTAAAGAAAGAGTAATATTCGGACGTGAAGGAGCCATTTGGAATTCCTGAATAGTTGTAAAGAAAATGTACGAAGTAAGGTTTGTTACTTTCCTTATAATGAACAGGAGGTTAATAATAGATTAAGACGCCTTTTGCTAGTGACTAATTGAGAAATAATAACATTTTAGAGGGTAATGTTTCGAAATGTTAATAAAGGGTCATAGAAGTGTTAGAGTTTGGATGAAAAGCGCTTCTGTATCAGCACAAAAGTACTGAGAATAAATATATGTTTTCAGCGAATACAATATGTAAAAAAGGGATGAAGAGTGCTCTCCATCCCTTTTTTGTTTTTTTAAGGCAGTATATTGTTTGGTTATGATTTAGAAAAACTGAGAGGGTCAGAATGCAGCGTAAGTGCTCTTGAGCTGCGAAAGTAAGGAAGGCCGTTGCAGGCGAATAGAGTTCACCTGTCGGGAGCAACACAACTTAAGAAGAAATTGTTGTCGGCATAGCTGTCTAAATAACTTTCTGGGCTACTCAGTCTCAATTATTCCGCGCTCAATGAAGACTTCTTTTACTGTAAACATGGCATTCAGGGCTGCCGGAAATCCTGCGTAAACAGTCATCTGAATAACGGTTTCGACTATTTCATCCGGTTGGCAGCCTACGTTGAGTGCTCCGTGTGTATGCACCCTTAGCTGTGGCTGACAATGGCCGAGTGCGGCAAGTGCTGCGACAGTCACAAGTTCACGTTTTTGAAGGTCTAATCCGGGACGTTGGTAGATATCTCCGAACGGAAATTCGATGGTATATTTGGCAAGATCAGGCGCAATAGATTGTAGGCTGTCTATGACTGTTTTACCTGCTTCGCCGTCGATTTCGTGAAGTTTTTCTAGCCCGGATGTAAAGCGTTGACTGTTCATGGAACTCTCCTTTTGCAGATGTGTTGTTGGTTTCAAACATCAAGCGTACAGGTTCGAGTTTACTCTAAGTCAAGCGTTTTTCGAAGTAATGAGTGTGTCGTAGTACGCAATCTTTTCTTTAAGCTTCGTTAGGTGCAATGCTTCTTGAGTCAGACGTTCTTCAAGGGCTTGCGCATGATCTTTGAGCAATTGCATACGGCTATTCGCCGTGTGTTCACCTTGATCGCGTAGTTCGGCATATATGAGAATTTGTTTGAGGGGCATTCCTGTTTCTTTGAGGCGCGTAATGAACTCCATCCAGAGCAGATCATTTTTTGAGAATATTCTGTGTCCACTGGCATTACGTTCAATGTTTTTGAGTAAGCCAATTTTTTCATAATACCGGATGGTGTGTGGCGACAGGCTGGTAGCTTGGGAAAAATCTTTAATGTTCATAGTCTCGTGTTACCATAAAGAAAGCCCATACAACAAATAGGTTGCATGGGNCGTTTTGTCGGAGATGCAGTTATGAAGGATTTACTGCGTGTACCGGCTTTGAAAATTCTACAAGGTGACCACTAGGATCTTTGACCATTGCAGATTCAAAATTCCATGGTTTTACTTCTGGAGGGTCAACGGTGCTGGCACCGTTAGCAAGAGCCTTGTGGTAGGTTTCGGTTACATTATCAACGTCAAAACCTATTTGTAGTCCCAGTGCTTCGTTGTCTGGATGCGCTCTTTGGTAGCCTTGCGGTACAAGCTGTGTTGCAAGGTCATGCTGGGAGAAAGCCAGAACGGTGGTGCCGGTTTCCATTTCTGCATACAGGTTACTTTCGTGTTTGAACCGGAGTGTCAGGCCCAGTACGTTTTCATAGAACGTAATCGCTGTTTGAACGTCATCTACATAGAGAGTTACATATCCTAACTTCATAATTCCTTCCTCCCGAAAAATCTGAGTTGTTTGTTGCGTGGAATGGTTCACGTTTCGGATTGTTACTATTGTTATCCTAATACAATAAGCAAGAAAAGAGGTTGAGAGCTGGTTCTATCCTCTTGGCGCAAAAAAAGTGCTGAAACATAGTGGCTACGGTATTGCGGTAGCCATTAATTTTAAAATAACCATGC
This sequence comes from Halodesulfovibrio sp. MK-HDV, assembly GCF_009914765.1. Lineage (NCBI taxonomy): Bacteria > Pseudomonadati > Thermodesulfobacteriota > Desulfovibrionia > Desulfovibrionales > Desulfovibrionaceae > Halodesulfovibrio > Halodesulfovibrio sp. MK-HDV. The sequence goes on from NZ_WYDS01000020.1 coordinate 43,115, forward strand.
TGTTAATCGCGAATATTCTTTTTCGAGGCAAGCCGTTATGCGTTATACCTGCTGTTTTGCCTTGGTACTTATCATAACGAGTTGCTGGTGCTCACTGTATTCTGTCTGCAATGATCAATATAGGCTTGGAGGTTCAGAATGGCTGATTTGGTGGTAATTGCATATGATACAGAGCTGCGTGCTGAAGAAGTTCGTGCTGAATTATTAAAGATGGCCGGTGAATATCTCGTTGATATCGAAGATGCCGCAATTGCAATCCATAAGCAGAATGGCAAAGTTAAATTGCACCAAATGCATACACTGACAAACGCAGGAGCCATTGGTGGCGGTTTTTGGGGTGTGTTTATAGGGCTTCTTGCATTGCACCCCCTACTTGGATTGGTGGTAGGTGCCGGAGCCGGTGCCGCTGCAGGTGCGTTAAGCGATGTAGGGATTAGCGATAGATTTATGAAAGAGCTTGGCGGTAAACTCACTCCGGGAACTTCTGCTTTGTTTGTTCTGAGCTCAAAAATGACTTCAGGTCGTGTCCTTGATCGGTTGAAAGGAAGCGGTGGGCATGTGATGCAAACATCACTTTCACATGAGGATGAAGATAGGCTGCGCAAAGCCATTACTGATACATAGTCGAAGTGGAGTAACTAATGATGCTTTTTGATGTGCCGTTGGCGCTTGTTTTGTTTTTGGTAGCAGGAATCGCAGTTGGTTCGGATAAACTGAAATTAACTCGACAGAAGTGTCGCATTCCTAATTTGCTTAAGCGTGGTCGAAAGTCTGAATAGGCTATAAATTGTTAGAGGCTCCTTTTGTTTTGTGAAAAGGCGATAAAAAAGCAGGTATCCGTGTGGGCGGGTACCTGCTTTTCATTGATCTCAACTATAGATGTGCTGTGAAGGTAACATGGTTTGTTCTATGTCTGGGTATACTGTCATCAACGCTGTTATGAATCAGGGCAAGGAAGCTGACCTAACCTTTTCGCATAACATCTATAGCTAAGACACGGGCACCATAATGGCGCCCGTGTAAGAGGAGTCTACTAAATTGGACCGGTGCTCATTACTGGGCTGAGGTCTTCAATTTTATTGTTTTTAATACGCCAGTTGTAGAGATCTTCCATATCTTTGTAGACTTGGAATACCTGGAAGAAACCATGCCAGTGTGAGTAGTCAGGGCCGTTCATGGCTGCACCATGACGAGCGCGACGACCACAATGGTGCCACAGGTAGTACATAAGTTCCTGATACGGGTCTTTCCACTTGTCTTCTTTGAGCAGACCTTTCTCGGCAAGCTCTTTCTTCATTTTAACAGCGCCGTCCCAGTACTTATTGTAGAGAGCAACGGTGTTATCAAGAAGCTGTCGTTGTGCTTCGATATGCGTTGCGCCGTGACAGCTTACACATACCTGACGCATTTTTTTATCGCCTTCAATGCCGTCACCGCGTTCGCCGGTACGGATTTCAGAGCGTTTATGAACGAGGTCCCATTTGAGACGTGATGTTACGTTGTGGGTAGACTCAAGTGTGCCGATACCGCTCATGTGACATACTGCACAGGTAGGAGCAGTGTAGTCGCCCGGCTGCCATGCGCCGGAAGCAGCTTCCCAGTTCCATTCATCGCCGTGGGCGTTGAAGATCTGGCCGTGCTTGGATTCTTCGTAGATTTCAATATGTGGATGGTCAGGACCAAGGTGACAGGAAGCACATGCTTCCGGCTTACGAGCTTCTGCAACAGAGAACTGATGACGGGTGTGACATACAGTACAGTTGCCAATGCCGCCGTCAGGGTAGCGTGTTCCAACGCCGCCAGGCCATGTCATGTTTACAGGCTTGTTGTCCGGACCAAGTTCAACTTCGGTACCATGACAAGCCTGACAACCGCCAGCGCCTGAAGCACGGTTTACCATGGAGCCTTTTTTCTCACCAAGGAAGTCTGCGCCTTCTGTGGAAATAAGCTTTTTGAACTTTTCGGATTCGATAATTGGTTTACCGGCAAGTTTAGCGTGAGCAGATTTAGAAAACTCTTCTGCTTCGTGCGGGTGACAACGCGCACAAGTTTTTGCGGAAACCATTGGGGAAATGTAAATGTCTGTGCCTCTAAGGCCTTCACACTGGCTGGCCATAGGGGAATCTTTTTCTACTGCGTGACAGTCGTAACAGGAGATAGCAGCGCTACCCATACGACCGTTTTTCCAGCCTGCAATAATGCCCGGTGTTTTAACAGAGTGACACTCGATACAAGACGCAGCTTCTTTAGTGTAGCCACGTTTTATTACAAGTTTCTTTTCGCCAACTACGCCAGCATTGGCAGCAAGTGCAGTCATAATAACTCCACAGACTACAAAAATGCTTAACAGCGTAAGTTTATGCAGAAATGTCCTCACACGTTCCTCCTTAAAAATAATCAGTATAATGCGTTGTTACTTTTTAGTAGCAAAGTACTCTCTAGTGTGAATTCGCATGTTTTTATGGCCTACATGCTCGTGGCAGCTTGCACACTTTTTGCCGCTGTCGCCGCGTAAGTAATCTCTATGAGCGATAAGACCGCCTTTTGAAATTTCCTTAGGCAACAAGTTAACGTGACATTTGCGGCACGCATTATCATAGGTAAATTTGGTACGGTTACGATCGGCAGCGCCTTCCCAATCATATGTGTACGGATCAATAAGCATGTTGTTGACTACGTCAGATGTTCCGGTGATTGCTTTTGCTGTGAGATATTCCACAAAGGAGCCATGCGGCAGGTGACAGTCTACGCATTGCGCCTGAAACCCTTTGGAGTTCATCCCGCCGTGCTTTGATTCCTTCCACGAAGTCTGGAATGGTTTCATAACGTGGCAGCTCACACAGAATGTATCTGTATTGGTTGCTTCAACCATGTAGCCAGATGCAAGCACGCTGACGACTGTCAGCAAAGCACCCATTATAGCTCCGCTGAGCCAGATGTTGCGCCTTGATTTTTTTCTTACATCTGCCTTTACAGGCATTAAATCACCCCCTTAACAGTTAGTAGAGAGGGGTTCTCCGGAGAGAATTTGAGCGTGGAGCACACGCTACCCTCAGGTTTCTGAGTCATGTTGTTAGGGATATGATTCCAAGAAACGTGCCAGCAATTGTGAATGTTTGGGCAATATAAAATTGTTTTATATTCTGTACTCTTATGATTTTATCAATAAATGGGGCGGGTTGACGCTATTGAGTTTGTCAGAAAAATCTGACAATAATTCAGATAAATCTGAAAAAGATGTCATATTTTTCTGAAGCGGGTGTGCGGTGAAGACAAAGATTTTATTCTTTCCAGGCGTGATATTACTGCTCTGGACAGGGCTGATTATTGCCTTGTTCAGCTGGTTTGTAATGGGTGAGCAGCAGCATATTGAACAGATTGCTTTGCGGCAGGCTAAAGCCTTTTTCAGTCAGGTTGTGACGACACGGGAGTGGAACTCTACACACGGAGGCGTGTATGTAGAGGTGACTGACTCTGTTAAGCCAAATCCGTACTTAGAAGGGAAAGATCGGGATATTGTTACTGTGAACGGGAAAATGTTCACAAAGATTAATCCTGCCTACATGACCCGCCAATTGTCTGAAATTATGTCTACAAGTTCAGGCGTATCCTTCCATATTACCAGCCTTAAACCCAAGCGTGCTGCAAATTTTGCGGATGAATGGGAGAAGAGTGCACTTCTTGCTTTTAAAAACGGCGAGTCGGAGCGCTTTGAATACATTGCGAAAGGAACTGACAAGGCTACGTACCGATATATGGCTCCGCTGTACGCTACTTCTTCCTGCATACAGTGCCATTATGGTGCAGATGCAGCTGTACAGGGTGACATTCGCGGGGGAATCAGTGTTTCCATTGCGGCAAATCCGTTACTGCTCTTGGCAGATGCGAACTTAGACCGCATGGGCTTGGTTTTTCTCGTGGTTGGAATTACGGGCTTTGTCGGTTTTGGCTACAGCGCTGTGCAGATTATCCGCAAGCGTGATGAAGCTGAAACAGCAAGTCGAATCAAATCTATGTTTCTTGCCAACATGAGCCACGATATGCGTACGCCGCTTACCGGTATTATCGGTATGTCGGAATTGCTGCGTATGAAGCCGGAAGCGCATGAGCAGGAAGAATACGCATCGCTGCTACAGCTTTCAGCAAGTAATCTTTTAGAAATTGTAAACGATATTACTGACTTTTCCCGTATTGAATCCGGTAGAATGTTCTTGAAAGAACGTCCTTTTGTTCTGAATGGTCTTGTGCAACAGAGCTTGGACATGGTGCGTTTTGCCTGTTCCCGCAAAGACATTGTTTTGGAAAGTGTGATCATGGACGACGTGCCGGATCAGCTGATCGGAGATGAATTCCGTTTGCGACAAATGCTTGGCAATTTACTTGGGAACAGTGTGAAGTTCACGCAGCATGGCTCCGTAACACTGGCTATCCGCAATCAGGGAATCAAAGACGGCGTATGCACGTTACGCTTTTCTGTTCGAGACACAGGCATAGGCATCAGGCAGTCTCACCTCTCCACTATTTTCGATAGCTTCTCCCAAGGCGAAGCCGCGTTGGAAGACGGGCGTATGGGCACAGGACTTGGGCTGTCTATAACACGTCAGTTGACCGCCATGATGGATGGACGCATCTGGGTAAAAAGTAAGCTCGGTGTAGGATCAACCTTCACGTTTGAAATCCCCTTTGCAATACCGGACGAAGATGAACGTTTGCTAGACGACGGCAAAACCTGTCTTAGCTTATTCGGCAACTCATCACTCCCTGCTGGGTATACTGTTCTTGCTGTAGACGATAATTCGCTGAACAGGGTCTATATCCAGAAAATTTTGGAATCGCACGGGCACACAGTCTTGCTTGCTGAGGATGGTGGAAAAGCACTTTCTCTTCTGCAACAACGGTGTGTCGATATAATATTTATGGACGTACAGATGCCGATAATGAACGGCATTGAGGCAACACAGCAGATACGAAAACGTAACGACCTAGCCGTTGCGGCGGATGTTCCCATTGTGGCGGTAACAGCTTTTACTGTTGATGGTGACAGGGAGCGTTTTCTGCGTGCTGGTATGAGTCATTACGTGAGCAAACCGCTACAAGCGCAAGGGCTGCTTGATGTGCTTGAAGAGGTATTGGGCGAGACTGTCGTTGACTCTACGGAAGATACTTCGACTTCTCATGCCGTGCAGAGCATTGCAGAGTCTTCGACTGAAGAACACGATGGTTCCGGTGTCACTGCAGAGCTTCCTACTGATTCTAAAGACGAGGTGGATACATTGGTTGTTCTGGACATGGAAAAAGCAATGGAAGCAATGGCGGGAAATACAAAGTTATTCACCATATTATGTTCAAGTTTTTTACAGGAATCAGAAGAAAAAGAAGCGAGTCTCGAACAGGCAGTGAACAGGCAGGATTGGCAGGGTGCCATGGTTGCCGCTCACGCCATTAAGAATTCAGCAGGGCTATTATGCGCCATCGCGTTACAGAATGCCGCGGGGACAATAGAAGCTGACTGTCGTGCCATTGTTGAAGTGCACGGCAGCTCTGGTGATTTCTTGGATGGCAAAATGCTGCCAGATGATATGCCATCTTCTGAAAATGCACAGAGTACCAACCATGGTATTAGCAGTGCCGTTTCAGACCTCACAACAGTTATGACGCAAACTCGTGTTGCAATCGCAGATGCTATAAAGGAAGTGGAACGTGGCTAAAATTCTTGTTATCGATGACGAGCTGTTAATCCGCACAATGCTGTCCGAAGTCATCGGCTCCCTTGGGCATGAGGTTGTAGTAAAAGAAAATTTAACCGAGGGATTAGCTACAGCTAAAGAAACCTGCTTTGATGTTATTTATCTCGATGTGCTTCTGCCCGACGGGAACGGACTTGAGTCCATAAATGATATCCGCCTTGCTTCATCGTGCCCTGAGCTAATCATAATGACAGGGCATGCAACGCCTGACGATGCAGAAATAGCGGTGCGTCATGGTGTATGGGAATATCTGCGTAAGCCGTTTACTGTGGAACACATTGTGCGTTCCCTAACACGGGTGCTTGCCTTTCGAGAACAAAAACGCCAGCAGCTGAAATCGTCCTTAAAGCGAGACGAAATTATCGGTAGCAGCCCGTCCTTGATGCAAGCACTTGATCTTGTAGCGCAGGCAGCAGCAACTTCTGTAAACACTCTCGTTCAGGGGAAAACAGGAACCGGCAAAGAGCTGTTCAGTCGTGCTATTCATGACAACAGCAGCCGCTCAAGCAAGCCTTTTGTGGCGCTGGATTGTGCCTCGTTCACAGAAACATTACTTGAAAGCCATCTGTTCGGACATAAAAAGGGTGCCTTCACAGGCGCAACTGCTGACCGTGAAGGGGTGCTACAAGCAGCCGACGGCGGCACATTGTTTCTTGATGAGATCGGGGAGCTCCCGATGCAGCAGCAAAGTGCTTTCCTACGAGTTTTAGAAACAAAACGTTTTCGTCCAGTAGGCGCAACGAAAGAAATTACGAGCGATTTTCGCTTAGTCGTCGCAACAAATAAAGATTTGCGAGAGATGGTTCGACTCGGACTTTTCCGCGAAGATCTTCTGTACCGTCTCCGCGGACTTTCTATTACGTTACCGCCTCTCCGAGAACGCAAAGAAGATTTGTCGGAACTCGTGACATGGTGGCTCGACAAGCGTGCTGAATCACATGGGCAGCAAGTAAAAGTCGTGTCTGACGATTTCATGGAAACCATCATGNCATATGATTGGCCCGGAAACGTTCGTGAATTTATCCACAGCATGGATAGAGCCTGCACAACAGTTGGGCAGGAGTCCGTGCTATACAGCACCCATCTTCCTGTTGAGCTACGTGTAAGTGTTGCCAGAGCGGAGACAGGCAAACAATTAGGGAAAAAGTTTGATGTTCCACCAGCGACAGATTCTTTTTATTCAGCACAGAAACAGCACCCAATGGGAACATCTTCGCCAGCGCAATCTGTTGGCGGGTTCGTGCCTCAGTCGTTAAAAGAGCATCGTCTGACCAAAGAAAAAGAATATATTGAAGGGCTACTGCTGCACACCAATGGTGATATCAAGCTAGCGCACACCCTTGCAGGCGTTTCGCGTGGGCATTTATACGAGCTTATGAAAAAACATGGGTGTTCTAAGTAATAGGGTATTGTGATGAACGGTTGCAGTTGCAGTTGTAGCTGTAGCTGTGGCTGCGGTTGCCTCCGGCGGGCAGGTTCCACCTTGCATCCGCAAGGGGACACTGTCCCCTTGACCCCTTTTAGCGGAGGTTTTTTTGTCCGGTAGGCACTATTTGGTGCACCTCACGCCATTGTTTTGAGGGTAACTGCTTTGTAACTTTATTAAATTTTATTTGTGGGTTGCGAGCTTTAGGGCATTACAACTCTGACGTACAGTAGGCTTTAAAGATATTTTTAAAACTTAGTCTTGTGTCGATGCCTTCTTACCTGTTTTGCCCCAGTATCCCACCGTAAATTTTCATTATAAAGCTAAACTAATAGTCTCCCTAGAAAAGAAAGAACCCATGATAGGGGTTAAGGGGACAGTGTCCCNTTGCGAGAGTGTAGGGGGCGGAGCCCGCCTACTCGCCGAAGGCAACAAAAAATAAAAAAAGATAATAAATCTAAACGTCCATATATACTTGAGACCATCCCCTTTGGATAAGATACTCAGAAAATACAATAAGAAAAGCACCTTGTATGAGAAGAGTAATCCTGTGGGAGAGTCCGTGCAGAATATACGACAAATTTTGATGATGATGTGCCTTGCTGTTTCGTTGGCATGTCCGGCATTGGCTCTGTCAGTGCCTTCGGATGAAGTCGCAACCTTTGAGGAGTGGGAAAAGGCGTTTAATGCGTGGGACGGTAACCGACATAAGTGGAAGCCGCCTCGGATGGCGCCGAACAAGCTGCCGTTTCCTGTAGATTATCGTGATTGGAAAGTTTTGAGTGTCTCGCATCGGGAAGACAGGGCATCTGTTCGAGTAATTCTTGGGAACAATGTGGCGATACGCGCCGCCCGTCAGAAAATGTTCAATCCGTGGCCGGAAGGGACGTTGCTGGTTAAGGTATTGTGGCGTCAACGCAGATTGCCTACCTGGAAAGAATCGTGGGTTCCTTCAGAGATTATTGGTGTTGCAACGATGTATAAGGATACGGAGCAGTTTGAGGATACGCTTGGGTGGGGTTTTGCTTTTTGGGCGACTGAAAAGTTGGAGCTTCCGGAAGATTTCAAGGCAGACGTGCAAGGGTGCGTGAAATGCCATGCTCCGTTGAAAGATAGTGACTATGTATTCACGGTACCAGCTATTTTTCCTTAAAAAATTGTTTTGTGACAGGGTGTTGGAAAGACTGTAGCGGTTTTTAAGGCTGGCTGTTTTGACATTGAATGATAGAAAGAGCAGATGATTTCATAGAGTTGCGACAATGAGTAGCGTTGTCCTTCTGTGAGAGTCTCTGCTCTTTTTTTTGTTTCTGATTCGCGGTATGAGTTCTGTACAGAGTATTTCTTTTGCTCGCGCTAGTTTTGCGTGGCATAAGGTGCGTTGTAACAGGGAGAATTTCAAATTGCCAAGTACTGTTAGAAATCGGGTATATGTTGAAGCCTTATGCGTAGCGGGCATAGCGTTGTGCTTTGCTATTGCTGCTGCGGGTGTCTTGTTCGATGTTGAATTGGGTAAACAGGGCTTGCTTCTTTTAGCATGCGGCGTTTCCGCCGCGGTGTTGGGAGGAGTGGTTTGGTTGCACCGTGCACAACAGGCTGAGATACTGGAAAAGAATAAAGCGTTGTTGTTAGAGCTGGCAGAGTCAAAATTGCAGGCTCATATTCTGCAGCGTAACAAGTCGTTGATGCAGTCCATTTTTAATGCTTCACAGAATGTGTATTACGTTTTTGATGAGTTTTGTGTTTGTCTTGATGTAATTACATCCAGAGACGATTTGTTGAAATTTTGTCATGCAACAGATCCTGTGGGGAAAAAGCTGACTGAGCTTTTCGACGAAAAGCTTTTGGATACCATACGTCGTCCATTACTCAAAAGTCTTGATTGCAAGCGCCTACAAGTAATCGAATACTGTGTAGAACATGCAGGCAAGGAATATTGGCTTGAGGGGAGAGCGCTTGCACTGCCTCAACGTGGGTGTGGACCTCGGAAAATTGTTTGGGTCGCACGTGACATTACAGAAGAGAAACGTAACCGCGAGGCTGTTCGGGTGTTGTCAACTCGACTTGCCTTGTCTGAAGAGCAACAGCGCCGTAAAATTGCTGTTGAACTGCACGATAGTCTGGGGCAAATTTTAGCTATTGTTAAGATGCGCCTTAACTTGCTGCGTCGTTATTTATCGGAAGATGACGAACTTGAATTGCTGGATTCCAGCATGGAGCAATTAGGAAGCGGTATTGAGTTGACACGGACACTTGTGTGGGAATTAAGTCCTCCTACGTTGTACGCATTGGGGCTTGTTTCTGCGGTTGAATGGCTTGGTGAAAAATACGCCAAAGAGCATGGCATTTCGTTCGCAGTGGAAGACGAGATGGAATGTAGCGTATGGGGCAGCGACTTTAAGATCATGACGTTCCGTATTGTCAGGGAACTTATGGCGAACGTGGTAAAGCATTCTGGTGCCTCAGCCTGCACAATCGCATTTTGCAATCGTTCAGACGGCGTTGTTATTACTGTTCATGATAATGGCAAAGGGTTTCCGGACAGGACATCAAAAGAAGGATTTCGCAAAGGATTCGGGCTGCTCACAATTCAGGAGTCAGTTCGTCATCTCGGGGGCGATGTAGCATTTACATCCGACTGTATTGGCGGCAATGTTCTCATCTTTATTCCTTTCAAACAAACTGCACCCGCGCTGGATGTGGAAATGAGTGCAGCAACAGGAACATACAATGGATAAGACTATCCGTGTTGTCATTGCAGATGACCACAAAGTTTTTTTAGAAGGTCTTTGCTCGTTGGTTAAAGACGAAGAAGACATTGAAATTGTAGGCAAGGCCGCCAGTGGAGTAGAGCTGTTGGAACTGGTCGCCAAGTTGCTTCCTGATGTGGTTATTTCAGATATTAGTATGCCGGGTATGAATGGTATTGTCGCAGCGCAGAAAATTACTCAGGAATTCCCTGATACGCGCATAATCGCTTTGTCGATGCATAAGGATACACAGTTTGTACGAGAAATCTTAAAAACCAATGCGTATGGTTTCTTGCTAAAAGACTGTTGTTTCGATGAGTTAGCACATGCTGTACGTTCTGCAATGAAGGGTGAGATTTGTCTAAGCCAACCCCTTAGAGATTCTGTCGTTATGGATTACATAGGAACCCTACGTAAACCTCAGGATGAAGAGGTCGCTTTATCTGCCAGAGAAAGCGAAGTGCTTAAGTTAATTGCTGAAGGCAATAGCACCAAAGAAGTGGCAGAGATGCTGTGCATCAGTGGTAAAACCGTTGAAACACATCGTAGACAGATTATGCAGAAAACAAAATATACAAGCGTGGCAGAGCTTACAAAGTATGCAATTCGTTGTGGATTGACGACTGTTTAAGCACTCAATCAATATTGAGTGAATTAAGCATGTTAAGGAAAAGCCTTACTGCATTTCTACTTTTCCCTGATTGAGAGATTCTTGAATTCGATTTATCTCTATAAGCCTATCTGGACTTATCTGCCGGTGAAAACCGGAGCAATACAAGGAGTTAAAAAATGAGAATTCTTAGAATTAATACTCGTACTCAGGAATATGCTTTTGAAGAGCTTGGAGAGTATGCAGGTCTTGGTGGCCGTGCACTTACTTCCCGCGTTGTAAACAAAGAAGTTCCCGCTGACTGTCATGCACTTTCCGCAGAAAACAAGCTTGTTTTTGCTTCCGGTGTTCTTGCTTGCACAAACGCTGCTAATTCTGGCCGTGTTTCTGTAGGCTCTAAATCTCCACTTACTGGTGGTATTAAAGAAAGTAACTCTGGTGGCCAGTTCGCTAACCAGATGGGTAAAATGGACCTTCAGGCAATTATCCTCGAAGATAAGCCGGAAGATGATTCTGATTTTACCAATATTTTTATTTCTAAGGACGAAGTAAAATTTACTTCTGCTAAAGAAATTGTTGGCATGCAGAACTATCCTGCGCAGGAAAAATTACAGGAAGAGTTCGGCAAAAAAGCTGTTACTTGTCTCTGTGGTCCTGCTGGCGAACATTGTATGCAGGCAGCAACCATCCAGTTCTCCGACCCAGAAGGGCTCCCTACCCGTTCTGCTGGTCGTGGTGGTATGGGTGCTGTGCTTGGTTCCAAGAAAGTTAAATCTCTCATTCTTGACCATGAAGTTAAAGGCAAAGTTATTATGGGCGACGAAGAAGGCTTTAAAGCTGCTCGTAAAGAGTGGACAGACATCCTTCGCAGCCACCCTGTAACAAGTCAGGGACTTCCAGCATACGGTACCGCAATTCTCGTTAACATTGTTAACGAAGCAGGTGCACTGCCAACTAAAAACTTCCGTACCGGTCGTTTTGAAAACGCTGAGAAAATTTCCGGTGAAACTCTTGCGGACACCATCACCAAGCGTGACGGTAAAGTCTCTCATGGTTGTCACACAGGTTGTATTATCCAGTGTTCACAGGTGTACAACGATAAAGACGGCAAAATGCTTACAACCGGTTTTGAATATGAAACCATTTGGGGCTTTGGCGCGCACCTTCTCATCGACGACCTCGACCTTATCGCAACCATGGACCGTACCTGTGACGAAATCGGCATGGATACCATCGAAATGGCTAGCTCCCTTGCAATGGCAATGGAAGGCGGCCTTATCGCATGGGGCGACGGACCAGCAGCACTCGAATACCTCAGAAAAGTTGGTACCGGTGATCCTGTAGGCCGTATCCTCGGTAACGGCGCAGGCTTTACCGCAGCAGCATTCGGTGTTGACCGTATTCCAACCGTTAAAAACCAGTCTATGCCAGCATATGACCCGCGTGCAGTTAAAGGCGTTGGTGTTACCTACGCAACTACACCAATGGGTGCTGACCATACCGCTGGTTACGCAGTATGTCAGAACGTTCTGAAATGTGGTGGCGATGTTGATGGTCACAACAAAGAAGGCAACATTGAAACTTCCAAGAATCTTCAGATTGCAACAGCAGCAGTTGACTCCCTTGGTCTTTGCCTCTTCGTAGCATTCGCTGTTCTCGATGACGAACGCGGTGTACCATGCATGGCGAAACTCGTAGCCGGTCTTCTCGGTTCCGAATACAGCGTAGATGATGTAGTAAATCTCGGTGTAGGCGCACTTCAGGATGAACTTGACTTCAACCGTCGTGCAGGCTTTACCGATAAAGACGATCAGCTCCCACGTTGGTTCACCGAAGAAGCTCTCCCGCCACACAACGTGAAATGGGACTTCACCGCTAAAGAACTTCAGGGCGCTAAAGTTTAGCAACAACCTGATTCAAGTTATGATTACAAAACGCCGGAGGCAACTCCGGCGTTTTTTTGNTTTGCCTCCGGCGGCTGGGCTGAAACTTTTAAAAAAGTTTCCCCCAGACCCCCTTCCAAATTTTTTATTATGTCGAAAGATTTTCGTTAGTGAACTTCTTATGCGGCTTACTATTCATGTTCTTAGTAATTTTTTCAAAGTGTTGCAGTAAACACGTTATTGTCTACCCGAAGGAAAACTAGTTTCCGTTACTAAAACTCAACCCTAATAGGGGTTAAGGGGACGTGTCCCNTTGCGGGGGATGTAGGGGGCAGAGCCCTCCTGCCCGCCGGAGGCAACAAAATCGTAAAACACTGCTTAAAGTTCGCAAAAGCATCGTTGTTAAGAATGGTTAAACGATGTGTGCTTCTTGTCCGGATGACACGGAGGCGAATCCATAAGCTCCGCGATTACTTCTTTAAAATCTTTGAGTAGCAGACAGAGCATGTCTACAGACGTGCCGTGCCGCACTACGATGCGCTGTACAATTGTTTCTTGGCAGTTTGGCGGTAGAGTGTACGTTGGTATGAGCCAGCCGCGTTGGCGCAGGCCGTCGGATAATTGATAGAGGCTGAAGGGCATATTGGCATCTTCTTTAAATTTCCAGCAGACGAGCGGTAGCCCCTTTGAACTATTGTTGAGAAAGTCGAAGAGGTCGAATTGCTCAAGCCCTGCGGCAAAATATTCTGCTGCTGCAAATGCTGATTCTTGTACTTTTATATACCCTTCATAGCCGAGGCGAAGAAGGTTGTAGTATTGCGCTATGACTTCACCACCGGGGCGTGAGAAGTTTAGTGCAAAAGTTGGCATTTCTCCGCCGAGGTAGTTAACGCGGAATATGAGATCTTCTGGAAGATCTTGCTTTGTTGCCCAGATGACCCAGCCGCAGCCGAGGGGGGCGAGACCGAATTTGTGACCGGATGCATTGATCGATTTAACGCGAGGGAGACGGAAGTCCCATTTGATTTCCGTATGCATAAACGGAGCGACAAATCCACCACTTGCAGCGTCTATATGCATAGGTATGTCCAGCCCGGTTTCTTGCTGAAGCTTGTCGAGGGCTGCATGTACCTCTTCAATTGGCTCGTAATGTCCGGTGAAGGTTGTGCCGAGGGTTTGAACCACGCCTATGGTGTTTTCGTCGCAGTAAGCGACAACGTCTTCCGGAGAGGACGTATAGCTCCCTTCCCGTATCGGAAGTTCGCGTAGCTCAATTTCCCAGTAGCGGGCAAATTTGTGCCAGCAGACCTGTACAGGACCACAGACCAAATTTGGTTTGTCGTAGGATTTACCGATTGATTGACGGCGCGCTTTCCAGTTCCATTTTAGTGCCATACCACCAAGCATGGCGGCTTCGCTTGAACCTGTGGTGGAGCAACCTATTGCAGGGGAGCATTGAGTTTCTGCAGGGTCTGAACACTCTTTGGCGTTCCAGAGATTTGAAAGCATAGATATGCAACGAGATTCGATTTCTGCCGTTTGCGGATATTCATCCTTATCAATCATGTTTTTGTCGATACATTCTTGCATGAGCTCATGAACTTCTTGTTCAAGCCATGTGGAACAGAAGGTTGCCATGTTCTGACGTGCATTTCCGTCAAGAAGCAGTTCATCATGAATCATTTGGTATACGGCTTTTGGATTACGTTCTTTGCGTGAGATGCGATGTACGTTCAGGGGCTTAGCCATGGATTCTGAGGTGAAGAGATCATCGATATTAACTTTATGATTATGAAGGGGCATATGTTCCTCTCTACGTTTTTTGAATCTATTTGGGTAATGAATACAATAAAATAGTTACGTAGTGAGGAAAGTATAAGTTACGCCGATGATGTTACAAAAAAAACTGCACAATCGCGTAGGCAACTGTGCAGTTTCTGTTTTTTGGAAAGCGAATTATGGCTCAATTGTAGTGCCGAGTAGATCAAGAAATGCCTTAATAAAAGCTGGATGTGCAGGCCAAGCGGGCGCAGTGACAATGTGTCCGCTGACGCAGGCATTGGAATAGGTCTCGTTAAATAATTCCAGAGTACCGCCGGATTGTAAAATTTCTGGATTGACTGATGGATACGGGCAGCAGGAAACGCCTTTGAGGATATCTGCTGCCACAAGAATTTGTGGGCCATGACAGATAGCACCAAGCGGCTTTTTTGCTTCATTTATCGCGCGAACAATTGTGAGTACCCGTGCATCAAGACGTAAATATTCCGGAGAACGACCGCCGGGAAGGATCAGCCCGTCATAGTTTTCAACGTCCACGGCATCAAAACTTTTGTTTAACAGGAAGTTGTGACCGCGTTTTTCTGTGTAGGTCTGGTGCCCTTCAAAGTCATGAATTGCTGTGGCGACGAAATCTCCGGCACTTTTATCTGGCGAAACGACATCAACAAAATGTCCGGCAAGCAAAAGCATCTGGTAAGGAACCATCACTTCATAATCTTCCACAAAATCACCAACGATCATAAGAATTCGCTTTGCAGGCATCTTAGTCTCCTGATATTTCAATGTATTTATGATGGTAATAGGTACTGCAATTGTTCGAAATAACAATTATTTATGCCCAATAGCATGCCATGAAGTACGTAGAATGAAAAAAGCCCTCAAGGTACTATGTACAAAGAGGGCCTTGTTGCTCTTTAGGAATTTGGCGGACATAAAGTTTTAGCGTCGACCGCGACCGCCGCCGCCACGACCACGACCGCCGCCACCACGCATACGCCTAGGGCCGCCGCCACGACTGCTGCCACCACGCATGCGGCTGCTGCCACCACGAGAGCGACCGCGAGCACGCGTTTGCCTGCTGCTGCCTCTATTTCCGCGGTATTTGGCGCGATTGGGACCTCTGTTCCTAGGTCGGTTATATTTCCGGTTATGATTATGTTTGTTGTAATAGTAGTTTCGGTTGCTGTAATAGTAGTTGTTGCTGTTGTAGCCATATCCGCCATATGGATAGTAGTAGCCACTGCCACCGTAGTAGCCGTAGCCACCACCGGCAGTAACTGTGCACCCTCCCAACAGAGCAAACAGCAGAATGCAGCCGACTAGTAAACTAATCTTTCGAAGCATGTGTCTCTCCTTGGCAGCGTCGCTTCTGAAGCGTTGGCTATAGTGCCTTGGATACGCTGCTGCTAAGTGTGTCTTGCACTATGATAGCAGAGAGAGAGGGCTTAGTTTGAGTATTAAAGCTGTTAGCGAAGTCGTGAGAGCCGCTGATGACGTGAACTTACGAGAATTGTTGTAGAATGTGTGATTCACTAAATTTAAGAGAATGAGCTCTCGTGCGGTGTGTTGATACTCCGGCTGATTCCAGATCATCCAGAAGAGCTTCCGTTGCCCAAAAATGTTGTAGTGATAGTGTATTTGTAATGCGCACTGCCCGTATTGATTTTGGAGCTTTTGCTAGTGCAGCATCGATAACGGCTTTGTCTGTGGGGAGAGTGATCGGTAGTCGTCCGCTTGCCCATACACCGGTTGTAAGTGAGTTTGCGTAGGTCGCAGTGGTATCTATTGAATCAGCAAGGCGTTGCGGAATGAGATCAGCCATGCCGATACCGTGAGCGTTACCTTGTGATTGCGGGGTAAGATTCAACACTACGAGAGTCTTGTATTCCGGTTTGCGTTCGCCTGCCATTCGACGCCATGCGCCGATGACGTTAGTATCCATACCGGTTCCGCTGATGTTTTTTCCCATTTCATCAATAATGAGAAGGTCAATTGAATCAAGTGGGATACGCGGCAGAATGGCAGCTGATACAGAGAGGAGAGAAGAATCTGTTTTTACGACGTCTTCTTTCGTGCATAATTTTATACTGTGGAGTTTCTCGACAGCATTTTCAACGACGGCAAGACCTGCCAGCAGGTTGATATGCTCCAAAATACGCAATGCCGCCGGCTTAATAACAGTTTCTAGTGGAAAGTTATGCAGATTGTCAGCTCCGTGCGGTTTACCAAGTCCAATTGCAAGCATCTTACATAGACCGGACTCCACTTCTCCATGAAAGAGGGTGTGGGGTTTTACGCGATTCATCACAAAAATATAGTCAGCTTCCAGTGCATCTTTCGCCACGAAAACTTCAGCACCTTCTTCCAGAACACCTAAGCTCACAGTTTCTATAGAGGAAACAATAGGGCAACCTGCGGATTCTTCCGTAATACCAAGCTCGGTGAGGATTGCTGTTTGTCCTTCCGCTGTAGACCCACCATGTGAGCCCATTGAAGGGATAATGAATGGACGTAGTCCAAGGGTATTAAGATTGTGCACGACGGCTTGCAGCAGAGGAACAATTCGATCTATCCCGCGTGAACCTACAGTTATCCCGACTGTTGCGCCTTGCGCTATTGTAGAACGATCAAAAGAAGCAAAGACCGCGTCCACGGTCTTTGCAATATTATTAATTTGGGACGTCTCAAATGTTTGTTCAACGTCGTAAAAAAGAGGGTATGTCATTATATTCCTGCTATGCTGCTTCGGTCAGCGCGGATTCTTCCGGTTGTTCATCTAAATCAAAGGCTTTCGTGTACTTAAGTATTGCTGTGAGGGTAGCAAAAATACTTACTCCAATCCAGCATTGAAGCTCCGGCAGTGCATAAAGCAGAACCGCAGTGCAACCGAATGCAAGGCGAAGCAGCGGATGGAGTCTGCGAATATATACGCCTTCAAGCGAGACAGCAGTGCAGAAGAGTGCCAACAGGATAATCCCGACAGTTAAAACGGTTTGCCATAGTGGGCCTAAGAATAGGATTGCCGGTTCATATACAAACATAATCGGGATGATAAAGAGCCCACTTGCCAGCTTGAAAGCATGAATTCCTGTTTGGAACGGGTCTGACTTTGCAATACCTGCAGCTGTGTACGCCGCAAGACATACTGGCGGGGTTACATTTGCAGATTGTGAGTACCAGAAAATAAGCAGATGTGCTGCAAGCATAAAGATTGTGGCGTGCTCTGGTGGTACCTGCGAATTGACAATGGCGAACAAGGCTCCGGCTGTCGTCGGGTCTGAGACCATGTCGAGACTCAGTCCCATAGATTCAATGAACTGTGGGTTAACAGCCTGTACATAACGGAGCTTGATGAGGTTAACCAGAAACGGTGCACTCAGCGTAGCCAGAATGATGTATGAAGCGGTTACGGGTAATCCCATGCCTAAAATGAGTGATGCGACACCAATGAGTCCGATAGTCACAAGTAGGCTTGCCCCTGCAACTGTTGAAATAAGCATAGAAAATTTTACACCAAGACTTACCAACAGAACGATGCCGATAACCACACCGGAGCAGAGCAAAATGATAGCTGTGGCTACCATGTTCTTGCCGCCGAGTGCCAACGCATCGACAATGTCAGCCAAACCCATACGGTGATTCTTCGTCATCCAGCTAGCCCCGACAATAGCACCGATTGCGCAGCAAGCCGCATAGGTCGGTGTGTAGCCGATGCTCATAAGTGTGATGAGCACGCCAATAGGGATGAAGAACGGCCAGCCTTCTTTCAAGACCTCAAAGAAGCGTGGAATATCTTCTTCAGCGGTTGGTTTTAACCCTTCACTGCGGGCACGGGAATGAACAAAAAAGATTACGCTGACGAAATACAGGATTGCCGGAATAAATGAGATGGCGACAATTTTCAGGTAAGAAATTTGCGTCCACTGAGCCATTACAAAAGCACCGGCGCCCATAATCGGCGGCATAATCTGACCGCCGGTACTTGCCGCAGCCTCAACAGCAGCAGCAAATTTCGGACTAAATCCGGTTCGTTTCATCATCGGGATAGTAATGGAGCCAGTGCTCACGGTGTTTGCAACCGCGCTGCCGGAAACAGAACCCATTAGTCCACTGGAAAAGACCGCCATTTTAGCAGGGCCGCCAACGCTACGCCCGACAATTGAAATGGCAAGCTTAATGATGAAATCACCAGCACCGGATTTTACAAGGAACGAGCCGAACAGCACAAACAAAAATACATACGATGCAGAGATTGTTGCAATGCTGCCGAAAATTCCGTCAGGCGCAAAGTACATACGGTACAGTACTCGCGAGGTGGTTACTCCGGGGAAGTTCCAGTTGCCAGAAAGAAATTGTCCCCAGTACAGGGCATAGCTTAAGAAGAACACAGCGAGCAGAGGGATAATTTTACCTGCGGCACGGCGTGCAATCTCCAGCATGAGCAGCAACGTTAATCCTGCAAAGAAGATATCAAGGCCTATCATCTGCTCATTTCGGGCGTGCAGTGCGTCCTCAAAAAATACTAAATAGAGTCCGCAGACAACGCTAAGTACTGCAAGGAACCAATCTAGATATGGCTTCTTGTTGAGACTTTTGAAGTTGAACGGATAAATCATAAAAGCAAGTGGAACAAAGAAAGCAAAATGAAGTGCATTTCTTTGAATCTCCGGCATTAACCATACCGTGTTAGTGAGTACGTGGAACACACTTGCAGCAATACATAGGCAGTAAAAAACAGTAGCAGGGCGGCCTGTTAGTTCGCGTGTGCTGACCATTACTTCACCGGAGTCTTCTGTGGCTTTGACTCCCTTTTTTCTAAACAATCCCATACCTGAACCTTATTCTATACCGTTAGTTGTCAGTAACTTTTGTTGTTTATTATGCCTCCCGCAGGAGGCATCCCCAAACCCTTTAGCGGGGCATTTAACTTATTTGGAAATAAGGCGATCAGGAATTTCAATACCGACTTCACGGTAGTACTTAACCGCACCGGGGTGCAGTGCCACAGGCAGGCCGTAAAGAGCATTGTTGAGGCTCATGTTTTTGGTAGCGGAGTGGATTGTACCGAGAAAATTGAGGTTTTCGTAGATGGTCTTGGTAACCTTGTAGACTACTTCGTCTGGAAGGTCGGCACGTACAGCTAAGAAGTTAGGCTGTGCGATAGTACGGATATCTTTTTCCTGACCTGGGTATGTTTTTGCGGGGATGACGTAGCGGTACCAGATAGGGAATTCTTTCTGGATATGTGCGAGTTGATCATCGGAGAAATCGAGAACTGTTGCGTCTCCGTGGCTCATGGCAAAGAGCTGAGTTATAGCTGCTGCGGGAACACCAGCAGGGATGTTTGCGCCAGCGATGCGGTTATCGAGCATTGCCTGTGTAGAGGGGGTGTATCCAAGAAATTCGAGTTTCAGTTTGCTCGGATCAATTCCAAGAATGCTGAGGAGAGCACGTCCGGAACCTTCTGTTCCGCTTCCGCGTTTGCCAATGGAAAAGCGTTCGGTGAGCGCACCGATATCGGCAATTGTCCCGGTTTTTACGTATTCATTCATTAAGGCAAAGTGTTCAACGTTTGGCCATAGCATGGTTACGGAGCGGAAAGAGTCTATAGGCTTGTCCTGATAAAAACCTTTACCTCGAGAAGCCTGAAATCCGAACAGTGATTGAAGGATTGCGAAATGTGCTTCTTTGTTATTCAACATCTGGATGTTTTCACCGGAACCTGCTGAGTTAATTGCAGTAGCGGTAATGCCGTCATTTTTAGCAAGCTTTAAGCTAATGAGAGTGCCGATGCCAACACCGACAGGATAATAGGTGCCACCTGTTGTAGCGGTTGCAATGATGAGACGTTTATTGTTTTGAGCCATAGCAGGAATGCTCATGGTCAAAAACGCAGCAATGATGATGAGAGAACAGATCTTACGCACAGTCACACTCCTTGATCGCAATAAAAATGTAAAAACAACGGGTCATTAAAAAATTTCTGTCAGGGCTTGACAAGATTGTCAACAATTTTGTTGTATAGGTTGTTATTCATCGGTTGAACGATAGCTGGACATAGGATGTTAGATACTTTACTCAGCTTCTTTCCTTTTGTTGAAAGTTGGGTATTATCCAGACCGCCATTTTTATGGTGGTTATTCTAAAAGATAGTAATGGTAGGAATTTGGTATGAAGGACTGTCCACCTAGCCAGAGTGTTGCTGACCACTTGGAAGATTTAATTCTTTCGGGTCAGTTGTTGCCAAGAGAGCGTCTTGGCGAAACAGACATGGCAGATAGATTTTCTGTTAAGCGTCACGTAATTCGTGATGCCTTCAAGGTGCTCGAGAGCAAAGGGCTTATCGAAATTAAGCGATACAAGGGTGCGCGTGTTGTGAGTCTTTCTGTGAAAGAAATCAGCGACGTGTTTGATATTCGCATTAATTTAGAAAGTTTTGCTTACAGTCTTGCCTTGAATAATATGCATGAAGAAGATTTTGCGGGGCTTGAAACCATTGCGCAAAAATTTCTTGATAGCGTAGACACGGCAAGTATTGAAGAATTGAGCAGGCTCAACACAGAGTTTCATAATATTATTTACAAACGTGCGGATAATATTCCATTGCTCGAGATTATTACAGATCTGCACATTAAACTTTACATCACTCGTTTTGCTGCTTGGGATAAAAGAGAAAATATCATTCAGTCGGGTGAAGAGCATTTAGAATTTATTGATGCACTTAGGAAGAAAGATCTCGAGGTGTTGAACGATCTTGCGCGTAGGCATATTTATAACTCTAAGATTGCGTACGAAAAACGTGTATCGAAAATTACTCCTCTTGCCCTGTGTGAAAAAGAAGTTCGTTTTGAATAAATGAAAAGCTGAATGCACCCACTGGAGCATTCAGCTTTTTTTTATGGATTTTTCGGGGTGATACAAGATTACATAGAAAAAGGCGGCATCATTATGATGTCGCCTTTTTTTGTATGCTGACTCAAGGCAGGGGTTATTCTTTAATAACTGCGTTAAGGCTTGGTGCTGCCTTAAACGTAACAGTTTTTTGGCCATTTACGGTATCAACTTTAAATTCGCCGAATCCACTAAGGTCAATGAGTTGACCGTTTTTTAGACCCATTACGATTGCTGCTTTAATCACATCAAATGCGAGGAATGCTTCATAATCATCAGCAAATTTGTCGCTCATTGCCGTGGTGAGGTTGTTAACGATATTTTTTGTGTATCCAGATATTGGGTCGTGCTTAACTCTTTCACGCACTGCATCAATGTCAGAGGCGACAACTTGGCAGCTTTTGTTTGAGCAGGACATACAAACACCGGGATAATCTTGGTTAGCCATGAAATACTCTCCTTTCTATACAAATGTAGAGCAAGAGTACCACGCAGGATTTGTTTAGGTCTATGTGATAGCGTGTAGATTCTTTTCAGTGAGCAAATGTTTTCTGTTTATCTAGAAACGTGATGGGGCTGGTGCATTTGACAATGTTAAGGAAATTGCCGCAAGCATTGGTGACGTGTGGTGTTGAGAATCTATTTGATGGTGTAAATAGTTTTATCTAGGTCTCAACAGTCATTTGAGGAAACATCTATGAAATTAATACCGTTATATATCAAAATAACAGAGGAACATCCTGCCTATCAGTGGGCAAAATCTTAATCGGATTTCATCAATATTTTTGTAACTAGTGTTACTAATTGTAAAAAAAAATTAAAACAATGCATCTTTTAATTTGTGACACTCAACAGTATCGACGTAGTGCTTTATTCACTTCATTCAATTGTACAACTTGAGGTGTAAACAGTTGCAACATATTGACATTTGTCTTTTTTTTTTTNAACACTGCTTTTTTACTGGTTGTAAACAAATAACTAGCGAAACTGTTAGCTAACTATTAATTCATAAAAGATTAATACATCATGTTTGTCTATGGTGTATTTTAAAATTGTTCAATCCGTTGTCATAGTTAGATCAAACAGTCGACCTCAAGAGCTTCTTTAATGCAACCTTTCTGGGAAGTGTAGAGCTGTTTTTTACATTTAATACGAAATTCAGTTTTTGAAATATGTTGCGTTAGTACTTGAGAAAATAGTTAAGTCACTTCTTATTGTAACTTTTCTTACAGATAAATTTATCTCACAATGTTCTCTAAAAGTGGATGGAGATCACAAAATATGGTTTTGAGCAGTGGTTTTCATTTTGAGAATGACTGTTTTGGTAACGATTGACACTGAGTTCTATTATCCAATTTCTTCTTAGTACGGCTTTGTTGAAAATTCATATTCTAGAGGAATTGGCTATGCTGAAACAAAGTTTTTTGAGTTGACATTGTGGATGCATGAATTGAAACAATACCAAATTGTTGTAGACAAGTGTGATGGTGTGGTTCTGGTGTGGCTGTGAGAATTCATGGACCCTTTATTTCGGGGCATACGGTGCTTTTGCGTCGGGATTGTGTCACAATTTTTTTCTCTTTTTTTTAAGAGAAAAAATGCAATATTACTCACTAGAGATACAAGGTTATCAAAAGTACATGGAAATTGTACGTATAACGGTTGCCTTGCGTTCTAGAAGTGGAGGAACTGGTAAATGAGTGAACAGATGATAATTGCTCTAAGTCTTATATTTTTTGTTGGCTTAGCGCTCTATATAAAATCTAAAAAAGACTCCCCTAGCCATCCTGGCTGGCTCAGAATTGTTCTAAAATATAAAATTATAATGATTGTTTTGTGTTTTATGGGGCCTTTTGCTGTTGCATTTGGACTTCTGGTGGCTACACCAACACCACCACTTACAATCATAAAAGAAGAGTTTAGATCAGTTCCAAATTATTCAGTTGTTCTTGATGCTCAAAAAGTAGATGGCTCTGACTTTTACCAAAAATATACTGTTATCATTCCAGATCTTGAAAACAAAAAATTAGAAAAAATACAGAGGCCTTGGGGGGAAACGTATAAGGGTGATTATAACTCTTCCCAACCTCTTGTGGGCATGACTGTTTGGACTAAAGAAGATGGATTAGGAAGCCCGGCAGCTAACTCTCCTGGTTCCGAGTATGTTAACAACCCAAACTACGGTAAATGGGAACAACGTGATGGTATGAGCCCGGTATGGGTGTGGTTTGCGGGATATGCTCTTTATAACTCCTATAACCCTTCTCGACGCTGGAGCTATGATGATTACCTCACTGAAAGATCTTTTCAAAGAGACAGTGGGCGCAGGAGCGGATACAGCAAAACAGAATATGTCGATGACAGCAGCACATCTCGTGGATCAAGTTCCAAGGGAAAGCCTACGTTATCTACAAAAGCAAGTTCTAAGGGCAAACCTGCTTTTTCTACAAGGGTACAGACAACTAAAAAAACACAGAAATCCACATTTTCATCAAGAGTGCAGAGGAAAATAGGACGCTCAAGTGTAGCAGTACGTTCCCGTGGACGCAGTGGAGGTAAATAGAATGGAACTACAGAATATTTTAGAAAGCGGTGGCTTATTGCTTGGTTTTTTTGCCATTTTTTTTATTGGGAAAATTGTTAACGACAAGCTGCACCCAGAATACAATATACAAGAAGAACTGGTTGAAAAAGACAATCCTGCGTTAGCGCTTACGCTAACCGGATATTATTTTGGGTTAGTTTTAACTATTGGTGGAGCGTTGTCCGGAGAAACCAATGGCTTTATGCAGGATGTTAAAGATTTGGTGTTATATGGCGTTAGCGGGATTGTACTTCTCAATGCGTCTTGGTTTTTATGTGACAAAATCATTCTTCCGTATTGCAATGTAAGCACAGAACTTATCGCCAAACAAAGTCTTAGTGTAGGTGCCATTGCCGCCGCTTGTTCGATTGCGTCTGGATTTATTTTATTCGGTGCAATTCAAGGAGATGGAAGCTTCTTAACAATGGTTGCGTATTGGGCAATCGGGCAATGTCTCTTAATTCTTGCAGCTAAATTATATAATGTGATTACTCCGTTTGACATTCATAGTGAAATTCAAAAAAACAATCTTGCCGTAGGGATTAGCACTGCTGGTGTTATCGTTAGTATTGGTACGCTCATTGGATTAGCTGCAGAAGGGGACTTTGAATCTTGGAGTGAAAGCCTTAGCTCATACATTGTTTATGCTGTATTAGGTCTCGTTTTAATTCCAATCATCCGGATGCTTGCGGATTACATTCTCCTCCCGGGAGCTAGCCTCACAGACGAGCTAGTGAATCAGGAAATACCAAACATCGGCGCAGCCTATATTGAAGCGTTTTCGTATATCGCGGCAGCTTTTGCAATTTATTGGTGTGTCTAATACTCGTTCATTAAGCTTTGTCCTCAAAGCAGCTGTATTCGCAACTGGATTGGCTGGTATTGTAGCAGAGTATGTCCTATCCACACTGGCAACCTATCTTTTAGGAAATGCCATTTTTCAGTGGACTATTGTTATGTCCCTTATGCTTTTTGCAATGGGACTTGGGAGCAGGCTAAGTAAGTCTTTTAACAAAAACCTCATTGATGTTTTTGTGTTTGTAGAGTTCACATTATCTGTATTATGTGCATCAGCGTCCGTACTTTCCTATGGCCTTGCAGCTTATACAGAGAATATTAGCCTTGTTATCTATAGCATTTCAATTGCTATAGGTATGTTAATTGGTTTTGAGATTCCTTTAGTTACACGTATTAATAATAGCTATGAAGAGCTCCGGACAAACATCGCAAACGTAATGGAAAAAGATTACTACGGTGCGCTTGTCGGTGGTCTCTTGTTTGCTTTTGTAGCGCTTCCTTATTTAGGGCTTACTTATACTCCAATTGCTCTTGCCGCAGTGAATTTTATTGTCGCAATAATTTTTATGTGGCGTTTTTCTCACTTATTTACTGCAAGAAAAGCGATTTATGGTGCCTTTTGCATATCTGCAATTCTCTTAGTAGGGATTACTTTATATGCTAAGCCAATCATTATGTTTGGTGAACAACGCCAGTATAAAGATAAGATTATTTTTTCGAAGCAAACTAAGTTTCAAAAAATAGTTATGACGCAATGGCGTGATAACTATTGGCTATTCATCAATGGTCAGGAGCAATTTTCTAGTTTTGACGAAGAGAAATATCATGAGCCACTGGTGCATCCAGCAATGAAGCTTGCCGCGGAACATTCAAATATTCTAATTCTTGGCGGAGGGGATGGACTTGCTCTGCGGGAAATATGGAAACACGATGGAGTAGAGAAGGTAACTCTGGTTGATCTTGATGCTGATATGACAACATTTGCACGAACACATCCAGTACTTACCCGTCTAAATAAGAACTCAATGGCGGACCCTAGATTGCTGTTAGTCCATATGGATGCAGGGAAATATTTGAGAGATAATCATGAAAAATATTCTGTTGTTATTATTGATCTTCCCGATCCTGACACGGTAGATTTGATGCATTTGTATAGTGTTGATTTTTATAATCTAATACGAAGCAAGTTACGTAAAGGCGGTGTTATTGTGACTCAAGCATCAAGCCCCTATTTTTCGCCTAAGGCATTTTTGTGCATAAAAAAAANCAATGGAAGCAGCTGGGTTAAGCACGTTGCCGTTTCATAACCAAGTTCCTACAATGGGTGAGTGGGGATGGATTCTTGCGACCTCTGCAACTCAAGCAACTTCTGAAATAATGAAGAAAAGCCTGGAGGGGAAAGATTTCTCTAACCTCCAGACTCGTTTTATTAATAAGGATGCGACTGCTGCAATGATACGCTTCGGAAAAGGCTTATTTGACTCTGAAGCTGCCAAAGATATTAAGGTGAACACAAGGCATAAGCCTGTCCTTATGACATATTATGCAGAGGGACATTGGGCAATGTATTAGTTGGCTCCAGGGAGTATGTTGGTAAATTGATATTCTTCAACAGGCCAACCAATGCTGGCTGAGAAATCGTTTTCCGCCCATTGTTCGATTGAAAGATAGTGGTCACCGTCATCACTTTCAAAATCCCACGCAAGCATTTCCTTAGGGGGAACATTCATTTTATCTTGACCATTCTGCAAAAAAAGCCCGCCTGAGACTGTTGTTAACTGATATTTAACACCATCGTATTCGATAGTCTTGGGCGGGTCTCCAGTCTCAGCAAGTTTTTTTNCGTACTTTTGCATCTAAACTGCCGTACGATATGTCCTCAAATAAACTCCATTCTTTTACGTCATCTTCTTCCATTTGCAGATACTGAGTCTTCGATGATGAAACCAGTTGCCATTCGAACGAGAAGTCTCCATCCCAATCATATTTATGTGCAGCCTGTACTTTCCATGAGTCGAGATCGTAGTCAACAAAACAGCCTGTGCGCAAGTCTGCTAGCTCAAGGTTCGTCTTGGTGATTTCTTGAGTTGGTGTGCTGTTTTTCTTAAAAAAATCAAAAAGTCCCATATAGTTATCCAAAAAAAGTCCCGCAACACTCGCTGCAGGACTTTCAATAATAAGGTTTTATCCAGCAATTCCCATTTTCGCTTTTAAGGCTGCAAGCTGTTCGGACTGCCCTGCAGAGGGTCCTTGTAAGGCTTTATCGAGCTCGTCATCAACGGAGGTCTCCATGCTTGCAACTTCGCCGTATGCTGTTGCCAGAGCCTCGTCCGCCTCGACTTTTGCTTTCATTTTTTCCAGCATAGCAACAGTGCCACTAGAATCAATCTGTGCAACTTGTTCGTTTATTCGCTTTGTAGCTGCTGCGGTTTTAGAGCGAGCTTTAAGTGTAGTTAGATCATTTTGGTATGATGTGATGGTGGATTTGATTTTATTCACATTGGCTTGCAGCTGAGCTGCAAGTTTCTCGTGATGATCTGCCTCACCTGCAAGGCGAACATATTCTGCTGCTTGCGTTTCTTTTTCATTTAATGCCGAAGTTGCAAGGCGTTCTGCTTCGGCAGGATCAAGCTCGCCATTCTGCATTTTTTGGAGTAGGAGCATGGCTTTTTTTTCATACTCTTGAGCCCGTTTTTGAGCAAATTCTGACTGCTTGCGTGTATTAATGGACATGCCTTTTACTTCGGCAAGGCCTGTCATCGCACTTTTCATGTCTTGCTGAAGATCTCTAATGCCCTGCTCTGTCATTTTGATTGGATCTTCGATTTTATCCATGGCAGCATGAGCTTCTGATTGAGTGAACTTAAACATGCGTTTAAAAATAGACATTTAAAATCTCCGTTCTCTAACTAGTTGAAGCAAAGCTAAGCAATTCTGAACCAAACTCGACAAGGCCAAGCTCTAAAGCTTTTATGGAGCCTTCAAGTTCATTTCGATCGAGATTTTCTAATTGGAGTGTGTCTCGAAAAATAACCTTTGTGCCATCAGAATCCAAAGTGAATGCACCATGGACAAGGTTGCGGTTCATTTGCAGCAGTCTTTTATACAAGAAGGTGTTTTCTTCAACGATAGGAAGAATCACTTGTTCAAGGATTAGAATTGGTGCTTCACAATCAATCACCATATGACAAATCCCTTTTTCTGCATCATTGATTACAACTAATTCATTATTTGTATCTTCAGATGTAATTGCAACGTCCATTTCATGAAGGAAGTTTTTTACCTTCTCAAAGTGCGACAGCATGGAGTCTCCTTTATTTTCAGAAAAATTAAGCCAGAGCATCTCTGCTCTCAGCAACGACAAGTAACATGTCACCTTGTTCGAGTAATAAATCTTCTTTAGGGTTTGTGATAACAGTATCGTCAGAACCCCTTTGAATACCGAGACAAATGACGTTGCGTGATTTTTTCATATCACAAAAAATATTAAAAAATTCTCTATTCACATATGAATCAGGTAGGGGAGTCTTATAGAAAACGTTGCCATACCTGTTACTCACTAATTCCGAGACCATACCTGTAATTCCATGGTCTAAAGCTGCCTGGGCAAGCAATTTGCTTCGGAAGTCGCTGACAACAACAACTTCGTTGGCGCCAGCTTGCAACGCATGGTTTACAGTTATAGAGTCTGCAAGTTCAGCACAAATGTACAAGTTAGGGCATGCTTTCTTAAGCAACAAAATATCCATGACAGTTTTTGCATCACGATAGCCAGATTCTACTGAGTCATCGGAAAGTAGAATTACGGTGCTTGCATTTTCGATATTGGCTTTTTTGATTGTATCATGATTCAAGCTCCCCTTTACAAAGTGGACTTGCTCTTCATATACAGGTGATTGTTCAATTTCTGCAAGAATAACGATGTCTGAATATTCCATTTTTGCATCAGCTTTTAACTCTTTAAGAATATTTGTTCCCTGGCTATTCCAACCACAAAGAACAATATGGTTATCCGTTAAAACATCGCGCATGCCTTTATGCTCCAAAATTTTATTTTCAACAAAAACACTTGCTACTGTTGCTGTGAATAAGCCAACTATTCCGATGCCAGTAAGCATTAACACAACACCGACAAGCTTTCCCCCTGTTGAAGCAGGAGAGATGTCGCCGTATCCTACAGTAGTCATTGTGACCACTGCCCACCATAAAGAATCAACAAAGTTCATTTCTTCTGTGATGGAAAATAAGCCCCCACCAATAGCAAGTAAAAAAAAAGCTGCAGTAGCTACAGTGTGAACTTTTTGCTCGTGTAGCTGTTGCAGTACTTTTTTTAGAAAAAAACGTTAGTGCTTTCAATTTTTCTTTCATGACTCACAACATATATTAGATATGTAAAAAAACTTTGTAAAACAGTATGTCTTGTTTTAAGCAATGTCAACGGACAGTTATGAAGCATTTTACTGGTGTCTATTGCATCTTTTTAGCAAAAAATATAGAAATACTTTTTACAATATTACCCCCAGAAGAAAATGATTGAAAAAGATGTTAATATAAATGCTTGCATGTCATGTGGCGTTCATTGGATAATAGAACTTAGTGGATGTGATTTCTCAACTTTAAATAATAAAAAAGTTATTGCATCAACACTTAATGCAGTATGTGCTGCTGGAGCCTTTACTAAATTAAATTCTGTTGAACACTCTTTTTCACCTCATGGTATTACTATGCTTTATCTTCTTTCTGAATCACATATTTCTATTCATACGTGGCCAGAACATGGATATGCGGCTATCGATGTATTTACATGCGGTACTCCGCCATCTGAAAAGCTTATAGTTGAAGCTCTTCAAGCCAACTTGAATCCGAAACACTATGATATTAAAAAATTACAAAGAGGGTTCGTAAGCTTCCCCGTCAAACAGGTAGTTCCTGCTTAGAGTCATAATCGATAGGTGATAATTAATCAGTAGCGGTAAGTCGGGCTTGTGAACCTTGTGGTCTTTTTTGTTATAAGGTGGCTTTTCATTAGTCGGCAATATCACGAGCATCTGAAAGATTGTTGAATAGGTACATGTTCAATAGTTCCGTATGGTAGGTTTTATCTAATCTTCTTTGTTGAACTTTCTATGTTGTATGTAAGTACCTTCATCTCAAAAAAATTAGTTCAAACCACAGATGACCTCATTTATGCTTAGTGATTAAAGACAAGACGGCTTCATGTTTGCTGGATGGCGTTAAAACTTCTTTTGATCAAATCCTCAAGAGCTTGGTTGTTAACTTCATACTAGCGCACAGTTTGTTGGAGTGAGAAAGCTCATTCCCCATGTATTTTCTCTGCTTCAAATTTGAAATATTTATGCCGCCATATTGTGATTTTCCGTTGTGATAAATGGCATCAGATATTCCATGGGCATTTAAATATCTTTGATTTTGCTGTTTGCTACCCTTTCTTTTAAAATTCCAATAATCTGATTTTCTGTAACTAATGTTTTCTTTATAGATATTTTCTGACTAGGTTGTGCTAAAAAATTATAGCTTGTCTTGCTTCTTTTTAGAGAAGCCTACGTCTGGGCTGGAAGTTTTTGCATGATCTTAGAATTGAAAAAATGAGCTGCCAAACAGCATAATAAAAAANCGGTTCTACCTGTCTGGTGGAGCCGTTTTTGCTATTCTATTTTGCAAAGAATGGAAGAGGCTTCGATTGTTATAATAATGTGATGACTGTGTGTATAACGTACACTGGCAGTAGCCTGAATCGTAGATTTTGAGGGGTAATGGAATGAAACGATGCCACCAACTCTCTGTTGCCTTGGTTTTGTTGGGTGTGATCTGGACCGCCTTCGTCATGCTGCCTTCATCGTTGTATGCGCAGGGTGAACCACGACATGTTCTGCTTTTGAATTCATATCACCAACGAATGACATGGGTGGAAAATCTGACTCGCGCTGTTGAGGATGTGTTGGAGCCTGATAAGAACAATTTGATACTCCATATTGATAATATGGATACCAAAATGGTGTTCTCGCCAGCATATTTTCTTGCTTACAAAAAGATGCTTGCAGAGCGCTATAAAGGTATTTCTTTTAGTGTGATTATTTCTTCAGACAACTATGCTTTCGACTTCCTGCGCTACCATCGTGATGATTTATGGCCGAATATTCCCGTTGTTTTTTGTGGTGTAGCTGATTTGAAGCCATACATGCTTAAGAATGTTTCACTTTTTACCGGAACTGAAGAAACTCCTTCGCCCCGTGCCACCGTGGAGCAAATGCTCCGTAACCATCCTCATATCAAGAAAATATTCGTGATTAATGATTACCTGAAGACAGGTAAAAGTTGGAGGCGGTACATTCTGAAAGAACTCAGAGGTCTTGAAGGGCGTGTGGACTTTGAACATAACATAGAAGAACCAGTTGGCCGTTTGCGCCAAAGACTGCTTTCACTGGGAAAAGACACCGCGGTTTTGCTCGGGGTCTATTTCAGGGACAGCGAGGGACGGCAGTTCTATACATATGAAAGCATCGGTGAACTTCTTACGGCAGATATGCCGGTTCCGGTATATTGTCTTTTAGGGTTCAATTTGCGCAAGGGCGTTATCGGGGGAGATGTAATCAGCGGGTATTTTCAGGGAAAGTCGGCTGCCCAGATGGCAAAGCGTATTTTGGCGGGAACAGATATTAACAGTATTCCCATTGTTCGCACTGGCGCAAACAAGTTTATGTTTCGTTATCCAGAATTGCAGCGTTGGAATATTGCTGAGGACTCTTTGCCTAAGGGAAGCATCATCTTGGATCGTCCCGCTTCTTTTTTTGAGATGTACCGAGAATATATTATTATAATCGAAATCATAATTGGTGTTCTTTTTCTTATTGTTCTTCTTCAGATGATACATATTGCACGGCGAAGAGTTGTTGAAAAGGCATTGCGTAAAAGCCGTAGACGGTTCGCTGTGCTGTTGAAAAATATGCCCGGGATGGCATACAGAAGTGTGTTTGGTTCCGATTGGCTTATGCGTTTTGTAAGTGAAGGAAGCAAGGATCTTGTGGAATATTCTCCTGACGAGTTGCTGGAGGGTGGAGTTGTTTCCTTCTCGTCGCTTATTGCTTCTGAAGACAGAAAAAATGCTAGAAGGATTATTGATGCACAGCTTGAGCACGGTAATAGTTTTACTGTTGAATATCGACTGCATTCTTCATCCGGTGAAGTGCGCCACGTATTAGAACGAGGACGGTATGTGCAGGAGGCAGAAGAAGAGGCGATGCTTGAGGGATTCATAACCGATGTTACAGATCTTAAAAAGTCACAGGCTGAGCTGGCCGCGCTAAACCAGGAGCTGGAGGATCGGGTGCGGCGACGTACGGCAGAGTTGGAAAAGTCTTTGAAGGATTTGCAAAACGCACAGCAACAATTGGTTGAAGCGGAAAAACTGGCGTCGCTTGGTGGGTTGGTTGCCGGCGTTGCTCATGAAATTAATACGCCGTTAGGTATCGGCCTAACAAGTGCGACCTACCTGCAGGAACGCCTTACAAAGCTTGAAGGAGAGTACAAGGCTGGGAGCTTTAAACGTTCAACGCTTGAACAATTTATGCATGTTGCCGATGAGGGCTTGGCCGCTACTGTCAGCAATTTGCGTCGGGCTGCCAACTTGGTGCAGAGCTTTAAGCAGGTCGCTGTGGATCAGACTTCTGAAGTGCTGCGTGAGTTCGAATTGTACGGCTATCTGGGTGAGGTGCTGACAAGCTTGCGCCCACGTTGGAAGCGTTCAACGCATACTGTTGAGTTGCATGCCGAAGGAGATGCCAAGGGAACGATTGTTAAGACATATCCCGGGGTGATTATGCAAGTCATGTCGAATTTGATAAGCAACTCGTTGGTGCATGGTTTTGAGGGAATGCAGAATGGCGTTGTGGAAATTGTGTTGAGGCGTACAAATGGAGACATAAGCATTGATTATCGGGATAATGGAAAAGGCATGACGCCGGAGCAGATACAGCGGGTTTTTGAGCCATTCTTTACGACAAAAATGGGCAGTGGTGGTTCTGGGCTCGGCATGCATATTGTGTGGAATCTTGTAACACGTAAGCTCGGTGGAGTTATCGAATGTCACAGTGAACTCGGACAGGGTGCCAGATTTGTTATCACGTTTCCAATATTACCTGAGCAGGAAACTGAGAGTTAAACCTGAAAAGGGGGATGGCCTGTGGTAGTCGATGAAGATCTGTTATTTGCTGATGAGGAAGATTTTGAACCAGCGATTCGTGAACCGCAGCGGTGGCGAATACTTATTGTGGATGATGAGGAGGAGATTCATGCCGTTACCCGTCTGGTTCTTAACGATTTTACATTCGAAGGGCGCGGACTTGATTTGATCAGTGCCTATAGCGGCAAGGAGTCTATAGAGTTGTTGCGGGATACAGAAGATATTGCCGTGGTGCTTTTAGATGTCGTGATGGAAGATAACCATGCCGGTTTGGATGTCGCAAGGCGTATCCGCGAGGAGTTAAACAACCCCTTTACCCGTATTATCTTGCGCACGGGGCAGCCGGGACAGGCTCCTGAGAATAAAGTTATTTCAGAACTTGATATCAATGACTACAAGCAAAAAACAGAACTCACAGCGCAGAAGTTGTTTGTCACAGTTACCACTGCATTGCGTTCTTTCCGAGATTTAAAGACGATTGATACAAATCGTCAGCGTTTATTACAACTGGCAATGTCTGTTGCTCATCAGATTCGTAACAGGACCATGAGTATCGCCGGGTTTGCGAATATTGCCGTCAGAGAACTTATGGCTGGAGAAGATGTTGTTCCTCAGCTGGATACTATTCGAGTAGAAGCCGCCCGTCTGGAAGCGCTTGTGTCGTCCGTCTCCGACTTTGCTTCACTCTCGCGTGGAGTGAAAGAACATGTGTTGCTGAAAACGGCTGTAGACGAAGCATATGCTGCAACAGAAAAGGAGCTTGCATCTAAGGACATCAGCTTTGCAGACGTTGCAACAGTGAGTGTTGATGTTGATGATCTGACGATTGAGGCAGACAGGAGACTTGTTGTCCGCATGTTGGAAGAGTTGTTGATGAATGCTGTTGTGTTTAGAAAAGAAGATTGCCGCATAGCAATTACTGCTGAGCCTCTTAAAGAGGGGTGTCTCTTTAAAATCGAGGATAATGGCGTAGGGATAAGCTCTGAGATTGTAAGCTATATTTTTGATCCATTTTTTTCTTCTCTTTCTGATGGTGTGGGCATGGGGCTTTGTACGGTCAGGAAAATCGTGGAAGAACATGGTTGGGAAATATCAGTCAGTAGCTCTGAAGGTCAGGGGAGTACTTTTGAGATAGTGATACCGGTTTGTGTCGATAGCGAACCTAACGAAGAGGGCGAGGATGCCTAATCTTTCTGAACAGCGGGTGATTGATGTTGCCATCTTTGTGGAACAGTTGTGGTTATGCGACAGCTCTGTCTGCTGGTTAGGTAGAAGAGAAGATTTTTTTAAGTGGCGGTTGCAAACTGTTGGTGATTGGGAAAAGCTTTTGCTGTTTGCTTGATTCTTGGTTTGTATGCTCAATGTCGTGTTCGCCAAAGATAAAAAGGATACCTGTCGAGGGCATTTCTTGTGTTATCTGGAGCATGCGGCGTGAATTGAATATGTAAGACTGCGGATTGTAAATCAGTAGGGATTCGGTTCAATTCAGATTGGTGGATTTGTATATTTTTAAGGGCTTACGGCATGCCAGCAGGTGTGGTGCAAGTCTTTTTTTGCGTTC
The DNA here is from genome assembly GCF_009914765.1 of Halodesulfovibrio sp. MK-HDV. Lineage (NCBI taxonomy): Bacteria > Pseudomonadati > Thermodesulfobacteriota > Desulfovibrionia > Desulfovibrionales > Desulfovibrionaceae > Halodesulfovibrio > Halodesulfovibrio sp. MK-HDV. The sequence continues at coordinate 77,344 of NZ_WYDS01000020.1, forward strand.
TGTCCCTGTCTTCTCCTTTTCCTGTCCTCCAAGTTTCCATGATAGGTGATTCACTATGATCAGCCCAATGTGAGTTGATAGTACTTTGCGGTCCTCTGTGTTATCGGCAAGGTAGTTAATTGAGCAATTTTGTCCAAGATTTTGCCTAATAGATTGTTTAGTCTTTAGGACAAGGCAAAGGATTGAGAATGTCAGCAAAGCAGAAGAATAAATTTCAGTTTTTGAGTGCAGATAAGTGTGCAGGAGTGATGCTGCTAAAAGCAGTTATGACTGATTTCTCATATGGAAAGCATGCACATGAGGAGTTTGCAATCGGGGCTCCCTTAAATGGCATTCAAGAATTTTCATGTAACGGGCAACAGCTTAGAGCATTCCCCGGGAGTGTTATCTTATTTAATCCGGAAGAAGTACATAATGGAAACCCTGCTGAGAATCTGACGTTGCGCTATCAGATGTTGTATTTTGACCCCAGCGAGTTTTATCCGCTTCTGGATTGTGCTGCCACGAAAAATGATAATGCTTTTCGAAGTGAAGAGAATCTTTTTGTTGATCAGGTCTTGCATTCGTTTGTTATGGAGATGTCAAAGCATGTCAGCGAAGCAAAAAACTCTTCACTTGAGTATGAATGGTTCCTTTACCAGTTTGCGAGACGTCTCAGTCAAAGGATGGGGATGTTTCAGCCGGATGCGTGGCGCGATAAAAAAGATAGCCTGTTAGTAAGGGCTAAGGAGTATATTTGCGATAATATTAAACAGGATATGTCGATTGATGACCTCAGTAGCGAGGTACATATGTCCAAATATCATTTTATCCGCCTGTTCCGGAGCCAGTTCGGTTTGCCTCCGCATAAGTTCATACTGAACTATAAAATAAATCTGGTGCGAAAGTCTCTTGAGCTTGGATTGTCTCCTACGGATGTAGCGATGGAGTATGGCTTTTTTGATGTAAGCCATATGACGCGCCATTTTAAAAAATCGTACGGGGTATCTCCAAGGCAATACCAAAAACAAATAGAAGGATAATGGCAACGACATGTTAGGGATAATTTTTTATGCGATTGGAGTAATGTATACTCCAGGTCCTGTTAACATTCTTAGTTTAACTAACGGAATGCAGAGAGCTTCTTATAAGCATGTCCCGTTTTCCTTAGGCGTCGCAACAGCTTTGTGTTTCTGGTTTCTCTTGATTGGATACACCGGAAGTGCATTAATAAGCGAAAAGGAGTTGCCTATTATTGCTGGAGTGGGCGTTTGTTTTATTTTTTATCTTACGTATCAGATACTGTCTTCTTCAGGCAGCGCATTTGATAAAGACAGCGCGGCAGTTAATCTTACCTATAAAGAAGGATTACTGATGCAGTTGTTAAACCCCAAATGCATGTTGGTTGTGTTGCCAATAGCGACAGTGCATTTTCCTGCTGTTGGTATCGAAGGGGGGGGGATTGTCGTATGGTCTGTTTTGCTTGGTTGTCTTGGCTTTGGAGCACCATTTCTTTATTCAGTATTTGGTTCGTTACTTTCTAAAAGTGTAATAAAGACATCTTACCTTACATATGTAAACTACCTCATGGGTGCTATGTTGTTCTTTGTTGCAGTTGATATGGCATATCAGCATATTTATTTGGAATTGATTTAAAAGAAGTCGTATATCTAGAAATTCTCCTTCCATAGCCTTTTTCTATGCTTTGCCCACCGCACCTATTAATTCTTTGGTAACATTTCCTATTTCGCTCGAGCATGCACAGAAGTGTTATAATCTGAATTTTGAATTCTTCTGACAGTGTTCGCTACTTTCCGTATCTTTTTGAAATTATGAGTTTATAGCTTAAAAAAAATGTAGATTAGAAATTATTGATGTCTATGTTTAGATAAAAAAGGGACTTACGTTAAAACGTAAGTCCCTTTTTTTGTTTTTGGAGTTTTATTCTGTTTTCCGATGTGTCGAACGTAAAGGCGAGTGCATGATGAATTTGCACATGGACTAACCTCATGTTTTAAATGAATAAAAATTGTTTTCGTAAGACTCTATATGCTTTTCTCAAGTTCTTGTTTGTTTTTATGACAGAGCTTTAGCTCAAGTATAATTTTATCATATACAGTCCAACTTATTGAGCTATTATGTGTCCAAAATCTCCCATTTGTTTTTTTAACAATGTGTAGCTCAAAGTACATTTAGGCAGTCTTTTTCTTACTTATCATGATCTATCCGCTGGGAGTAAGTTTTGATCAGCACTGTTTTGATCAGCACTGATGAATTGTGAAAGCATGATGTTTGTGAGTATTTCACTACAAAAAGAAAAATATTTTTATATTATCATTGTATAATAATGAGAACTGAAAATAGATGATAGCAACCAGTAGTATTAAGAACATGTTTTTATTCTTAATAAAGTAATAAGTATGATTACATAGTGCAAATTTTTTTACCTTGAAGTTAAATTTAATTTTAATCTTCTTAATAAAATAATTAATACGTGTTTTTAATATCTATGATGATTTATTTTTTACAATAAAAACAAATTCAGTGAGTTCATGAGTAAAAAAAAATGAAAAGTAAAGTAAAAAATGAGAGTAAAAATGAAAGATACAATAGAAAAAAAAATTGAATATTAAAGAGATTGTGCAGCGTATATGGAACAAGAAAAATATTTATTATAGCAACTGTAATGATAAGTACAATGTGTGCTGGAGGTGTTGCGTACAAGGTACTTGTCCCTAAATACTATTCTGAAGTAGCGATTAAAGTCGGTATTCCTCAGAATTCAGAACGTCAGGCGGATCTAGCTTCATACCGTTTCAATCAGATGGCCGAGTACTGTAATACCATTCCTGATGTCTCGTTGAACGCGGATGGAGAAACAGTCTTTATTACATGGACATCGACGTCTCCTGAGTCAGCTAAAAAAATGGCAGATGCTGGAGTCAAAGGTTTGCAGGAGTATGTTCGGAGCGAAAAAAATAATCCATTAATACAGCATCGCAAAGCAATTGAAGAGCAACTGGCAACATTAAAAACAGCTATTAATGTACTGGAAGCGAAGGTTCTTCATTCACAGAGTAAGTCTAAAGAATCTCAATATGAGCTTGATGCGCTATATACAATGTATAAGGCCGCAAGCAAGCAACTTGTAAGTGCCCGTATTGATGAAGTCGGCTCAACTATTTCATTGCACGTGCTTTCTGCTCCTGAATTAGGGCATCAACCTTTAAAGACGAAAAAAGAGTTTATTGTGGGGGCAAGTGCTATTGTGTCCGGAGTCCTTGCAGTGCTGATGGTATTGCTGTGATCTGTCGTTAAAATAGTGACTTATTTGTTTTGATCTAATCAATGTAATTTGAAGTTGTATTATGCTGGAGTCACAGATGGGGAGCTGATGTTTTTTTATGGGTGAGTTGGATTCGTATTGATGTAATTTTTTTATTTTTAGTCATATGAACATTCAAGAAAAGTGGTGATTCATGTTTAATAATAAATCGATCTTAATTACAGGCGGAACCGGTTCATTTGGGAAAAAATATACCAAAACGATTTTAGAACGCTACAAGCCGAGAAGGCTCATTATTTTTTCTCGTGATGAATTGAAGCAGTTTGAAATGCAGCAGAATTTTAACGATCCATGTATGCGCTATTTTATTGGCGACGTACGTGATGGCGAGCGCCTGATGCAGGCAATGAATGGAGTTGATTACGTTATTCATGCTGCAGCGTTAAAGCAGGTACCAGCAGCAGAGTATAACCCCATGGAGTGTATCAAAACAAACGTTTACGGGGCAGAGAATGTAATTAAAGCCGCAATTGCTAATAACGTTAGAAAAGTCATTGCCCTTTCAACGGATAAGGCTGCGAACCCTATCAACCTTTATGGCGCGACAAAGCTTGCTTCAGACAAACTTTTTGTAGCGGCTAATAATAGTGCTGGCGGAAAAGATACACGATTTGCTGTTGTTCGTTACGGCAACGTCGTGGGGTCTCGTGGTTCAGTAGTACCTTTCTTCAAAAAACTGCTCGAAGACGGTGCAACGCATATTCCAGTAACGCATGAAGGTATGACTCGCTTTTGGATTACCTTGCAACAAGGCGTTGATTTTGTATTGAAAAATTTTGAACGGATGCAAGGCGGTGAGATTTTTGTCCCTAAAATTCCATCAGTAAGAATTATGGATTTAGCAGAGGCATACGGCAAAGGTACGCCTGTTAAAATAGTAGGGATCCGCCCGGGTGAAAAGCTACATGAAATTATGTGTCCGGCTGATGATTCGCATTTAACACTTGAGTTTAATGACCATTACGTCATTCGCCCATCAATTGTATTTTATGCAATCGAGTGTGACTACACATGTAACCCACTTGGAGAACATGGAGCGCCTGTACCACAAGGGGATGCTTATCATTCTGGTACAAATCCTGAGTTTTTGTCAGTTGAGAGAATTCTCGACTTTGACCAGTACGCTGAAGAGTAATCCAAATGGAAAATGCAGCGTTTTTACCCTATGGCAGACAGCTTATTGATGACGACGATATTCAGGCTGTAATCTCTGTGCTTCAGTCAGACTGGCTTACAACAGGCCCCCAAGTTGCGCAGTTTGAGCAGGCTATCTGTGAATATACCGGTGCAATGTATGGCGTGGCTGTTAACAGCGGAACTGCCGCATTGCATGCCTCATTACATGCTTTAGGGATAGCAGCAGGTGATGAGGTAGTCGTTCCGGCTATCACCTTTGCTGCTACATCTAACAGCGTATTGTATTGTGGTGCAAAACCGGTATTTGCAGATGTTTTTACCGATACGTTGTTGATTGATGTTGAGTCCATCGAAGCAAATATCACCTCAAAGACGAAGGCAATTATCGCTGTCGATTATGCAGGGCATCCTTGTGATTGGGATGCGTTAAGAGCTATCGCCCAAAAGCATAATCTCAGTCTTGTTGCTGACTCCTGCCACGCGATCGGCGCAGAATACAAAGGCCAAAAAAATTGGTACATTAGCGGACATAACTGTTTTTAGTTTTCATCCGGTGAAACATATCACTACCGGCGAAGGCGGGATGGCAGTTACTAACGACACGGTATTAGCCGAAAAAATGCGTGCGTTTCGCAGCCATGGAATAGCAGTAGATACTCATCAAAGAGATAAAGATAACGCATGGTTTTATGAAATGACGGAGCTTGGCTTCAATTATCGCCTTACCGACATTCAGTGTGCATTAGGATTTTCCCAGTTAGAAAAGTTGGATAAGTGGCTTGTAAAGCGGAATGAGCTTGCACAACTTTATTCTCCCAAGCTGGAGAATGGATGTGCGACTCCGCTAACATGCTCTGATGATGTAACCAATGCATATCATTTATATGTGGTGCGCACTAAATGCCGAGATGAGCTTTTCCTCAAGATGAGGGAAGGTAATATTGGCGTCAATGTGCACTATATTCCTGTCTATTTACATCCATACTACCAATCTCTCGGATATTCCAAAGGCATCTGCCCTAACGCAGAAAAGGCTTATGCAGAAATCATGAGTTTGCCAATGTGGGTAGGGATGCACGAATCGGATATCGATAGAGTGGTTAGGTTCTTCGATTAAAAATCGTAACATTAGTGAGCATACTATGCTGAGTAGGCTTGTTTTAGGGACAGTTCAGTTAGGGCTTGATTATGGTATAGCCAATACTTCAGGAAAGCCGTCGCAAAATATAGCAAATTCAATTGTCGCCACTAGTTATGGTGGTGGGATTCGATGCTTTGATACAGCTTTGGCATATGGTGAAAGTGAGACTGTGTTAGGTCGAGCTTTGAAGGAAGGAGGCATTGGAGATGCTAAAATTATTTCCAAGTGTTCTCCTGAATTATCAGAAAATGCCGGGGACGAGTTGTTACGTGATGTTGAAAGCTCTTTAGATCGCTTAGGAGTGAAATCACTTTATTGCTTGATGCTGCATGATGAAGATCACTTGGATCTACTTCATGGAGAAATCGGCGATGCATTGCAGCAATTAGTAGACCAGAGGAAAGTAAAACGAATTGGTATCTCTGTGTACACGCCTGAACGTGCATTGGAAGCGCTTGAATATTCTATAATTAATGTGCTTCAAGTCCCTGCATCACTTTTTGACAGACGTTTTGAATCGGCTGGTTTTTTCTTCAAAGCTAAGACTTTGGGAAAAGAAATTCATATTCGCAGCACTTTACTCCAAGGTGTGTTGTGCATGGAGCCAGAAAAATTACCTCCGTTTTTGCAGGAACTCAGCCCGTCTTTAACTGAGTTTCGTTCAGTTTGTTTCGAGAGAGAGATTACGCCCGCGGCAGCAGCATTGGCCTGGTGTTTGACATCATATCCGGATGCTTCTGTTCTATTTGGAGCAGAGACAAAGCGGCAGGTTTTGGAAAATCTCGAAGCTGTCCCGTTGGCAAATGAAGATTTTTTGATGGAAAAACTGACTGCTATTCTTCCACCTCAAAAGGAACAAGTGCTCAGTCCGTTATATTGGAGCAGATAAGAATGTCACTATCTATAAGTACACAAGAAAGAGCGAAGATATTTATTCCCGGAATTACTCAGTTGTTATCTAAAAATCCGACCCGTTTTAGTGAGGGCATCTGGCCATCGTACTTTTCAAAGGCAAAGGGTGCATATGTCTGGGATTTAGATGGGGAAAAATATCTTGATATGTCGATTTCGGGCATTGGGGCGTGCATTCTTGGATATGCAGATGAAGATGTAGATGCTGCCGTGTGCGACGCAATACATAAGGGTGTTGCCTCAAGCTTGAATTGTGCAGAAGAAGTCGATTTGGCTGAAGAATTATGCACACTTCACCCTTGGGCAGAACAGGTTCGCTTTACCCGTTCTGGAGGAGAAGCAATGGCTGTCGCTGTGAGGCTTGCCAGAGCTAAAACTGATAAGAGTGTTGTGTTGTTTTGCGGGTATCACGGATGGCACGACTGGTATCTTTCCGCAAATATTGCGAACGAAAGTGCATTAGATAATCACTTGATTGCCGGTCTTTCCCCGCAGGGGGCACCACGAGAATTATGCGGAACTGCTTTCCCGTTTGCATATAATGATACGGCTGAACTGGAACGACTTGCCGAAGAGCATAAAGACAATCTTGCAGCTATTGTAACAGAACCAATTCGAAATTTTGAACCTACCGAAGCGTTTCTTTCATCTTTGCGCAGCACTGCAGACAAGTATGATGTGCCGCTTATCGTTGACGAGATCTCTGCAGGTTTACGCTATAACACAGGTGGAGCGCATCTGACGTTTCCCGGTTTTGAGCCAGATATTGCTGTGTTCTCAAAAGGCTTGGGCAATGGGTACGCCATTGCGGCAGTGATTGGTAAAGAACGTGTTATGCGCGCTGCTGAGTACTCTTTTATCAGCTCTACCAATTGGACTGAAAGAATAGGGCCGGTCGCGGCTCTTGCAACATTGAAGAAGCATCGTGAACTGAATGCAGGTGATCGTTTAGTCGCACTGGGAACGGCTGTTCAGGAAGGGTGGGCACGATTGGCACGAAAGTATGGATTAGACATTCATGTTGGTGGAATGAAGCCAATGGGGCACTTCTCTTTCGAGGAAGAAGAGGCCGTAAAAAATGCATACTATATTCAGTTGATGCTTGAGCAAGGTTTCTTAGCAGGTGAAAGTTATTACGCGATGTATGCTCATACTTTTGAACAGGTAGAGCAGTATCTTGATGCTACTGATGTCGCGTTTTCAGCAATCGCAAACACGAAAGATATTATGTCTAAGCTTGTCGGGAAGCCTACGGTTTCTGGTTTTGGCAGGATAGCATAGGGAGAAGGGCATATGAGCATAGCTGTAATACCTGCTCGAGGCGGGAGTAAGCGAATCCCCAGAAAGAATATTCGATCTTTTTGTGGCAAGCCGATTATAGCCTATTCAATTGATGTTGCTTTACGTTCCGGACTATTTTCTTCCGTGATAGTTTCAACGGATGATGAAGAAATCGCAGACGTGGCGAGATCATTTGGAGCGGATGTTCCTTTTATGCGACCAGCACAGTTAGCAGATGATTTTACAGGAACAGGTGCGGTACTCATGCATGCATTAACGCATTTTCAGGAACAAGGACAAAAGGTTGATGCTATCTGTTGTATTTATGCGACGTCTCCATTCACAATAGTTGAGGATCTTACTCGTGGGCATGATGCGTTAGAAACTGCCCCTGCTGCGTTTACTGTGACGAATTTTGCGGCTCCCCCATTTTGGGCTTTGAAGCAGGATGACCAAGGCCGGATGGCAATGCTTGAACCTGAGTATCTGGATGTCAGGTCGCAAGATCTTCCTGAATTGTTTCACGATACAGGGCAAATATATTGGGGAACCAGTGAGTTTTTCTTAAACGGGAATGACATTCAGGCAGGACGTGCTGTGGGGATTCAAATTCCGCGCTATCGAACTCAGGATATCGATAACATGGATGATTGGGCTAGGGCTGAAATTATGTATCGAGTTCTAAAAGGGGCAGGACAGTTATGAGTGAACTTATTGTTATACGTGCTGATGCTACCCCCAGCATGGGTACAGGACATGTGATGCGTTGTTTAGCCTTGGTGCAGGCATGGGAAAGAATAGGACGTAAAGCTGTCTTTGTTGGGCATATTACAGTTCCTTGGGTTCGGGAGCGCCTAAGTAAAGAAGGTGTTTCTGTTAACTATCTGGAAGGTGATGTAGCGCCGGAGCAAGATGTTTCTGTTCTTCTAGATGAAGTGTCCGGCTATGATGCGAGCTGGGTCGTGCTGGACGGCTATCATTTTTCGCTTGAATGCCAGAAGGCCGTGAAAAATGCAGGCCATCGTCTGCTGGTTATAGATGATTATAACCATCTGCCTGAATATTGTTGCGACATTCTGCTTAATCAAAATATTAACGCGCCAACCATCCAATACCGTGGTGAGATTGGCACTCGTCTGCTCGGTTCTGATTATGTGCTATTGCGGCAGGATATCATTAAAGCACGACATTTATCTAAAGAATGCACTCCTTCTCCGCAAATAAAAAACATACTTCTTACCCTTGGTGGAGGAGATGAGTCGCATACTTTTGACCAGCTCAAGCAGGTACTTCATTCAGCGGAAATGAAAGGGCGCACCTTACGTGTCATCGCCGGTAGTGTTGCAGTAGAAAAATGGAATGAACTGCTGGCAGATTCTCCTGCAACTGTCGAAATAATACAACAGGCACATGACATGTCTCGACATATGCTGTGGGCAGATTTTTGTATTACTGCTGGTGGCTCAACATGCTGGGAATTAGGTGCTCTTAAAGTTCCATTTGTCGTATTCGAAGTTCCGGAGAATCAGAAGGAAATTGCACAATATTTTAAAAACTCTTCGAGAGGGTTAGGGCAGCTTCGGGAAATTATTAGCGGAGAAATTGTTCCGGAGTCTATAGAGATTCCTGTTGACGGTAGTGGTCTGGTGGCAGGAAGCATGCTCCTTTTTCCGTTCTCGATAATGCCGGTAAAGAGTGAACATGCTGAAGAGATATATCCTATCGTCGCAGCTAAAGAAACTCGAAGAAAATTTTTCTCAACTTCTACGTTTTCGTTGGAGCATCATCTTGCATGGTTTGAGGAACGACTAAAGAAAGACGAACCGTTTTATGTTGTAATGAAGGATCAGTCAGTCGCAGGATTTGTTCGCTTCGACAAGGATGGAGCTGATTATGTCGCAAGCATCGCATTAGCAAAGAACGCTCGAGGCGGTGGTAGGGGACATAACGCGTCCATGAGTACAACGGAATGCTTTTTTATGAGAAATCCAGACGCTAAGTTGAGGGCGTATATTAAAAAAACGAATCCCGTTGCAATACAACTTGTTTTAAGTACTGGCTTTTATCTTGAAGGTGATGTCGAGGGTGACAGCACAACAAGCTCTTTTTATAGGTTGAATGGCTATGCTAAGTAATTCCCAAAAAATGTTTGTTGTTGCAGCACATCCCGACGATGAAGTTTTGGGTTGCGGCGGAACTATTGCAAAAGCAGTTGCAGCAGGAATGGACGTTTCTGTTTTGTTGCTGGGAGAAGGGCCAACATCCCGTCAAGATTCTTCATCGGTTTCAGAGCGGACTCATGCCACTGATTCTGCTCAAATTGCCGCACAAATGTTGGGAGTTGCAAACATATATTATGGAGCTCTTCCTGATAACAAGTTTGATACGGTTCCGCTTTTGGACGTCATAAAAATTATAGAAAAACATGCTGAAAACGTTCAACCGGATTTGGTGATCACACATCACAGTGGTGATCTGAATATTGATCATTCCATAACACACCGTGCTGTAATGACAGCGTTTCGCCCTCTTCCAGAAACGAAGCAGGTGGCACTTTTGGGTTTTGAAGTACTTTCCAGCACTGAATATGCAACGCCTAATGCGATGCCAACTTTTGTCCCGAATTTTTACGTAAACATTTCTAAATTTCTTTCTGAGAAGTTTAGCGCCCTGGAAGCGTACCGATCGGAGATGCGGGAATTTCCCCATCCCCGCAGTTTTGAAGCTGTAGAGCATCTTGCTCGGTTACGTGGTGCACACAGTGGGTGTAATGCTGCAGAGGCCTTTGTATTGTACAGAGCGCTATTTTAATTTTTTAGGAGCTAATTATGAGCGAAGCTTTTGATCCAGCGTGGGAGGCCATATACCAGAATGGCCATAATCAAAACTACCCGTGGGATTCTGTAATAACATTCTATTTTCAGTATAGATCATTCTTTGGTGCTGCTCCGAGGGTTCTTGAAGTCGGATGCGGAACTGGAAGTAATATTAGAGCGCTAGCAGGAGAGGGAGCCGTTGTGACGGGTGTCGATGGTTCTGTGACTGCAATTACTGATGCAAAAAAGCGTTTTGAGCAGGCTGGAGTCAACGGTGATTTGTTGGTGAAGGATTTTACTCAAATTACTTACCCTCCTGATTCCTTTGATATGGCGATTGATAGAGGCTCTATTTATTGCTGTTCAAGGGAAGATGCCCGAAAGGTTGTGCAGTTAATAGCGGATTCTATGGTTCAGGGGGGAGTTTTCTTCATGCAGATGTATAGCAAGAAACATTCGTATTATACATCTACTCAAAATGGTCTGAATGAAGAAAGTATAGAGCCGTTAATTGTGGCAGGTGGATGTGGAACATTTTATTCCGAGGAAGAACTTCGTTCTCTTTTCTCTGATGAGTGGGAGTTCGTGGAGTTTGATGAGGTAGTAAAAACGAGCCTTTTTGATAAGTTTGTTCATTCAGCGTTTAACGTCGTAGCTAAGAAAAAATAGCCATGCGAATAATCATCTCTCAACCACGATATCTGCCTGTAATGAGCTACCTACAAAGGTTATACCACGCCGATTTGTTTGTGTTGCTGGATAGTGTGCAGCGGCAAGGGCGGGGATGGGAAAATAGAAACAAGCTGCTTGTGCCTGATTC
>NZ_WYDS01000021.1 GCF_009914765.1 Halodesulfovibrio sp. MK-HDV
TAAAGATGAGTTGGCAAAATGGCTTTCGTTTTTTCTGTGATTGCAGCTTCAATTTTATCAGGGTTAATGTTGCCCCACGTGCCAGACTCTACGAGCACAGGTGTTGCGCCAACACGTAGTACCGCAAGGATTGTGGCAATAAAACCGCCAGCACTCACGATGACTTCGTCACCAGCGCCAATGTCTGAAGCTCGTAAGATGATTTCCAGTGCATCAAGTCCGTTGCCTGTTCCGATACAATATTTTGTGCCAGTCTCGGCAGCAAAAGACTTTTCGAATTTTTCAAGGCGTGGCCCCATGATGTAATGGGCTTCATCAAGCACGTCTTCTGTTACTTGCTGTAACTGGAGACGAAATTCTTCGTAACGACGGTGCATAGCAAGGTAACCTACCTCACTGATAACATTACGTTCCGCATCAAATGCGTTAAATATCTGTTTGTCGTGGATGTAGTCTTCAGGCTTGTAATCATCGGAAGCGAGCACCATAAGAACAGCATCTTTTGAAAAATCACTCATTTCCCGCCAGTAGCCAGCCGGAACAAGGACACCCTTATTAGGAGAATTTAGTTCGAAGGAATATGTAGTTCCATACCCTTCAAGCGAAAGCGTCACACTACCTGAGGTCGCAACAATACACTGCTGAAGTTTTTTATGTCCGTGAAATCCACGGGCGTTATTATCTTCAATACTATGAATGTAGTATATACGGCGAATAGGAAAATTGAGGTGCGTGTTGGCTTGAATAACAGACAGGGAACCACTTTTTTCTGTTTTATGTGTTTCAATGTCGATAAGTTTTGGGATGTTGTTCATATCAATAACTCCTTAGTTAACTGGGAGATGTGAAAACTGGGGGATGTGAAAAAATGGAATCGTTGTTCGATTGCTTATCACTTTGCATCAAAAGGTGTGCCCCAGCTTCCTTCGTTAATACGGACGTATTTCAAGAACACATAAAAAAAGCCGTGCATTGCATTGATGAATCCGGCTTTTCCATCAAGCATACCAAGCTTGAAAAAGTAAATTTTTATAAATCGCATTGTGGCATGAGCCAGAGCTACGGCGATACCGCCTTTGCGATTCTTTGCTCTTAGGTCTTCTGCACCTTCCTGAGCATAGAGATTTATCTTGCTGAGGTGATGAGAAAAGCTTTCATAAGGATAGTGCAGTATATCTGCATTGATATCCTTAACTGTTCCAGATGACTTAAAGGATTCGTGTGAGCCACTTTGTGTCACTGTAAGCTTTTCAGGACGGAAGATGCGAATCAACCTGTCAGGATACCATCCGGAGTGCTTCATGAAGCGGTTGTAGTACCAGTTGCGTCGACGTGGACGAAACGCGGTTACGGATGAATCTGCATTTTTGAGCTCGTTAATGATTTCTGTCTTCAATTCTTCCGAGCAAATTTCATCTTGATCGAGTGAAATAATCCACTTGCTCTCAATGTTCTCGAGGCCGAATTCAAGTTGTTTTTTGAAGCCGCTCCACGGGTTTTGAAGAATGGTTGCCTTGTGGTTTTTAGCAATGGATAGAGTCTCGTCTGAAGAAAAGGAGTCTACAATGACGACTTTGTCGCAAAAAGAAAGTGATGTTAGGCACTTATCTAAAAGGCGTTCGCCGTTGTATGTGAGAACCAATCCAGTGATTGAAGGCATAATTTTTTCCTTAAAAAAAGGGGGAGAGAAAACTCTCCCCCCTTATAAGCTGTTAGATTACCGTAGGTTCTCTATTCAGCGTCTTCTTCTTTAGCAGCGTCTTCACCAAGTTCGAAACGAGCGAAAGAAGCAATAGATGCGCCCTTGAGAAGGTCGCGAATAGTCATTTTGTCGTCACGGATGTAAGGCTGGTTCACAAGGGTAATTTCCTTGAAGAATTTAGCCATACGACCGTCAACGATTTTGTCTACGATGTTCTCAGGCTTACCCTCTTCGAGGGTTTTCTGACGATGAACTTCGCGTTCGCGAGCGATGAGCTCTGCAGGTACTTCAGTTTCATCGATAGCTACTGGGTTGGTTGCAGCAATCTGCATTGCAACGCCTTTAGCCATTTCAGCATCGTCAGAACCGAGGATCTCTACGAGAACGCCGATTTTGCCGTTGGAGTGAATGTAGGAACCGATGATACCTTCGCCGGAAAGTTCCATGCGATGTGCACGGCCAGCGGACATGTTTTCACCGAGGGTAGCGATAGCATCGTTTACTTCAGCTTCAACACGTGCGGTAAAATCTTCAGCACCATTTTCGAGAACGTCAGCAGCAAATTTAGCAGCGATGTCCTGGAACTTTTCGTTGCGAGCAACGAAGTCAGTTTCGCATTTAAATTCTGCAATAGCAGCGCGGTTAGCTTCAACTACGCAACCAACGAGACCTTCAGAGGTAGCGCGACCTGCTTTTTTAGCAGCTTTGGACAGACCCTTCTGGCGGAGCCAGTCGAGTGCTGCAGCTTCATCTGCGTCGTTTTCTACGAGTGCTTTTTTGCAGTCCATCATGCCGGCGCCAGTTTTTTCGCGCAGGCTCTTAACCATAGCAGCAGTAATAGCCATGATCTATTCTCCCTCTGAGTGAATTATTCGGATGCGGTAGCGGTTGCAGCAGCAGCTTCTTCAGCTTCAGCAGCTTTAACCATTTCAGCTTCAGCGTCTTTGCCATCTTTAGACATAGCGCCGCCTTCTGCACATGCGTCAGCAATGTGAGAAACGAAAAGCTTAATAGCGCGGATAGCGTCGTCGTTACCTGGAATGATGTAATCAATCACGTCAGGATCGCAGTTAGAGTCAGTTACTGCTACGATTGGAATACCGAGTTTACGGCATTCTTTAACAGCGATGTCTTCACGCTTAGGGTCAACAATGAAAGCGAGCTGTGGCAGGCGTTCCATGTTTTTAATACCACCAAGAGTAGCTTCGAGTTTGTCCATTTCGCGACGCAGACGAAGGATTTCTTTCTTCTGGTAGCGGTTGACGGTGCCGTCATCGAACATGATCTCGAGCTTTTTGAGGCGGTCAATAGACTTGCGGATTGTCTGGAAGTTGGTGAGTGTACCACCCATCCAGCGGTTGGTTACGTAGTACTGATCGGAACGAGCAGCTTCAGTTTTCACAGCTTCGTGAGCCTGACGCTTTGTACCGATGAAGATAACTTTGCCGCCATTGGCAACAGTTTCTACTACTTTGTCGTGTGCACGACGGTACAGTTTTACAGTCTGCTGGAGGTCCATGATATGGATGCCGTTGCGAGCGCCGAAAATGAACGGACGCATTTTTGGGTTCCAACGACGAGTCTGGTGACCAAAGTGAACACCAGTTTCCAACATTTGTTTCATAGTTACGTAAGCCATTGTAATCTCCTTCAATGGGTTTTTCTTCCACCCCGTGCCAAGTCCCTCCACCTCAAGAATCTTACGAATTCTCAAGGCACCCAGGGAAGATGCATCGGAGTGTGCTTTGTATTAAAAGGCAGGGATACATACTGCGAATAAATGAGTTTGGCAAGCATTCTTACCGTTCATTCGCATTTTTTTGTATGACGATCTCTTCGCCACATTTTTTACTATATCGCAGAATCTACTGAACTGGAACCCCTGACGAGTCCTTCCGCTGGATGAAATTTTTAACTGGATTGATCAGGGTGCCGATGCCGTCAATTTCTACCTGTACTTCATCGCCTTCTTTCAAAGGGCCGACTCCATGCGGGGTTCCCGTTAAAATCACGTCACCTGGCAACAGTGTCATAACATGAGAAATATCTGCAACAAGTTCGTGTGGACTGAATAGCATGTCTGAGGTGTTACCCTGCTGAATGATCTGATCATTTTTATAGAGCTTCACAGAAAGATCTGAAGGGTCGGGGATGTGAGTCTCAAGCCATGGACCAATCGGTAAGAATGTGTCGAAGCCTTTGCACCTGCCGAACATGCCATCACTTTTTTGCAGGTCGCGGGCTGTCACATCGTTGGCACAGGTGTAGCCGAATATGTATTCTGGAACTGCCTGCGGAGAGAGAAAACGGGCTTCTCGTCCTATAATAATGGCAAGCTCTGCTTCGTGATCCACCCGTGTCGATTGCGGTGGGATGTATATCGGCTGACCAGTATTAATGATACAGGACGGTGGCTTGAGGAAAAACATAGGCTCTTCCGGTAGCGGCATTCCAAGCTCTGCTGCGTGATCTTTGTAATTGAGTCCGACGCACACAACTTTTGATGGAGTTACTAATGGAAGAAGTTGTGCCTCTTCCAACGAAAAACGTTCTGAAATTCCGATGTGCGGAGTGAGGCAGCGCAAGAGTCCGTCTTCAAGAGCTGCGTAGAATGTTTTATATTGGTAATGGACTCGAACTATTTTCATGACACACTCCTATAATGATATTTGTATCTTATGACAGAATGTATTGGTCGAAACTATGATTACGACAGCATTGTGCCTACAATTTCTATGGTGCTGGTAACGGATGTGCAAATCTTGGTCATTATGGCAAAAAAAGTGTTACATTATCTTCTTTTTATGTACGGTTACCCAGTTTATCCAATTATTATAGAATATGTTTTTGAATGTAATTTCAGTCTGATATATACGAAATATTTTTTCTGCCCGTCAGGAGCCCGTAATGTCTGAGTCTGCTTTAATTGATAGGTTTTTACCTGAGTACACATTTAACGAATGCCACGAAATTATCGTGAACAGTCCTATTGAAGAGGTGTACGAAGTAACAAAAAATGTTGATCTTTCAAAATCTACATTGATTGTGACTCTATTTAAGCTCCGCGGCTTACCTACACGTAGGATGACATTGCAGGGGATCATTGAAGATCTCGGTTTTCTACGTCTTGCAGAAAACTATCCTATTGAACACCTAATCGGCTTTTTGGCAAATAGTCGTGTTGTTCCTATTTCTGATGCGAAAGAGTTTTTAACGCATTCGCTTTCTGCCAAAGTAAAAGTTGCCTGCAACTTCAGTTTATTTGAAATTAGTCCGGGACTGACAAAGGTTAGAACAGAAACACGAATTCTTTGCTTATCTACCGTTACACGAAGATTTTTCAAAGCATATTGGGTGGTTTTTAAGCCATTCAGTTCCATGATTCGAAAACGCATGTTGAAGATAGTGAAGCGGCAGTCTGAACTGATAGGGTGGAATTGCTACTTATAGGCATAACTAAATACCAGCGCCCATTTTTATAGTCATAGCAAAATGCCGCTCGTTATGAACGAGGGCGAAGTTAGCCTCATCAGAATTACATGATATAAATGAGATGATGCAAGCGGTGTGCTACTCCTGAGAATACCGCAACGCTTTATGCAATACAGGAGGACGTATGCCACAGATGAGTGAAACCGGAATGCTGGCAATGGTGCTGATTTGTTTAGCCGGATTTGTGTTGTATTCCATAGTCGTAATTTTGCCTTGCTGGATTATTGCTAAACGAAAAAACATTGCACCTCGTTGGTGGAATTGGGTGATTCCTCTGTGGAATCTGTATATTGCGTTTCGCATTGGCAACGGATCATTAAAGAACTTATTTCTCTCATTGGTGTTTTTTTTAGCCGGTATTGGTGCCTTTGCACTACAGGAGCAAGCTCAGTTTTTTGCGATAGCAGGGATTGTGCTTTTTGTTTTGTCGCTCGTGGTTGGGATATATGTCGCCTATAACTGGTTACGAAACATCAGTATTCTTGCCGGAAGACATCCGATGCTTCTTCCAATGGTGATGCTTGTTATTCCGTGTGTTTTGGCATTGGCTGGTGGCGCACTTGTCAGTCAGGGTGTCATTTCGCCAATGGAAGTAAGGGGCTCAGAAAATCTTATCAGCTTTGTTACGTGGATCATCTTTATGATTATTGCATTGCGAACACCACGGAACAAACAGGCTGAGCCGGATTTCATTCTCGGTAAGGAATAGGCGGTATGACACGTTAGACTCCTGCGGTACTATCAAAATATGATGTAGCAGAAAGCAATTTTGCAGCAGTAAAAATGAACCCCTTTATACTATGAACATGGTGGAGGGGTTTTTTTATGTCTGTTTCTATAGCTATAGAACCTGTCTTGTTTATTTCAAATGAGTCTTCACTTATTAAGAAAGTATAAAAAACGTTCAGTCACTTGAGAGGGGGGGATGTCGTAAGTGCATTGCGACACCGGAGAACTAAGATGGGTGGGGTGGGTTTTCTTACTAATATATTGAAAGCTTGTACTTTACTGGAAAGAATCAGATTGAGTTTATGCAGGTTGAATGTGTCAGATTGTTGCTAGTGTTGGTCTATATCGGCTAGGCTTTTTTCTAATCTGTTTACTTTTTTTACCGATATGATTTGAGCGCCATTAAAAGTTGTCTTTTATGATTTGTTATTTGGTTGTGGTTGATGTTTTTCAGCAGACGGGCGCGTAGACTCGATGTAGGTGTTTCGAGACTAGAATTGTTTGCTTACCGATTGATATGAGAAGCTTTAGTTGAATTTTGAGAAGGAAATTTTATGTTGGCTTTATTGTTTCTATGCTTATGCTCAATTTTGTATGTTGCTCCATGTTGGATTTTAGCCACCCGTAAAAATGTAGCACCTGCTTGGTATCATTGGGTGATCCCTTTTTGGAATCTTTTTGCCGCTTACAATGTCGGTAAGGGATCACTCAAGATGTTGTTTGGGGCATTGGCATTGTTTTTTGTTTTTGGAATAGCATCAGCCTTTGCACCCGGCATCGCCATGGGATTGCTGATGTCTGTAGGTGATGGCTTTAATTCCGCGCCGTTAATGTCTGGTGGCTTATTTTTTTATATGGCACTGGGATTGTCGGCATATGGCGTGTATCTTTATGCTATTTGGAAGTGGGCAAAAAATATAAGCGAGATGGCAGGGGTAGATCCGATGGTATTGGGTTTACTATTGGTTGTTATGCCTGCAATCCTTCCGATTGTGTGCAGTATTGCTTTGATGATGGGCTTGATTTCACCGGTTGTTTCGTCGGCAGTAAGTCCGTTAGCTTTTGTGCTGGCTTGGGTAGCTTTTTTAGTTATTGCACTTCGCACTCCTAAGGTGGGATACTTAGCCGATTCAGTATGATTAAAGTATAAAAAAAGCCCCGTCCGAAAATATTCGGCGGGGCTTTTTTTACGTGTAATTTTAAACCATCGTAATAACCGGAACGACAACAGGATCGCGCTCCAGTACTTTGCGGAAGAACCGACGAAGGCCGGAACGTATTCTGTCTTGGAGTAGCTGAATATCTTCAGGGCCGATGTTTTCGAGGAGTTCGAGAATGATGCATTTAGCGTCTTCTAAAACATGATCGAAATGAGCCTCAAAGATAAAGCCTTTAGAAACGATGGTAGGTCCGTGCAATATCTCCCAGAGCTGTTCATCCAGCACCATGAAGACCACAACCATTCCTTCTCCGCCAAGAATCTGGCGTTCTTTCAATACGGTGAGTCCAACATCGCCGACACCTTTACCGTCAACAAGAATTTCTTCAAGTTCGAGCGGTTTCTCGCGGGTGAGGGTTCCGTCACATAAGGTGACGGGCTGACCGTCTTCAATAATAAATGTATTTTCTTCCTCAACACCACACAGCTGTGCAAGACGGCAATGTTTTACCAGATGACGGTATTCACCGTGGACTGGAATGAAGTGTTTAGGAGCAACTGTATTTAGCATTTCACTCAGCTCGTCGCGGTAAGCGTGGCCTGATGCATGAATGTTACGGAAGCTTTCATAAAAGACTTCTGCACCCATGCGGTACATGTCGTTAATCATGCGAGTAATCGCAAGAGTGTTACCCGGAATAAAACGGGATGACATAACAACTGTATCGCCTTCCTGAATAGCAAGGTGTCTATGTTCACCACGGGCAATTCGGGAGAGAGCAGAAAGCGGCTCACCCTGTGAACCGGTGAGGAGCAGCACTGTTTCTTCGTCCGGCAGTTCCGGCATGTCTCGTGTGTCCATGTACAGTGGAGTACGGATACGAAGGAAGCCTAAATTATCGGCGATTTCTATGTTTTTAACTAGGCTGCGGCCGGATACGGCGATCTTGCGACCGTAACGGGCAGAAATATCGAGAACCTGCTGGATTCTTTGGATGTGGCTGGAGAATAGAGTGACAATGATGCGTCCCTTAGCGTTGGCAAAGAGATCTTCAAATGCACCTTTAATGTCACGTTCACTTAAAGAATGTCCCTCCCGCTCAATATTTGTTGAGTCGGAAAGAAGAAGTTCAACCCCGTCTTCAGAAAAAGCCTTGAAGGCTTCGAGGTCGGTGCGGTGGTTGTCAATTGGAGTCTTGTCGAGTTTGAAGTCACCGGTGTGAACAATTTTGCCAGCCGGAGTCTCAACGCCGAAGCCATATCCATCGACGATGGAATGGCAAACAGGGAAGAAGTTGAAGGCCAGATCTCCAAGTTCTAAACGTTCACGTGGAGCCACTGGGATAAGCTTTGTGCGGTGGAGCAGTTCTGCTTCACGCAATTTCCCTTCAACAAGAGCAAGGGTGAACGGAGACCCGTAAATAGGCACACTGAGCCAGCGGATAAGCCATGGAAGCGCACCAATGTGATCTTCATGTCCGTGGGTGAGTACAATGCCTTTGACTTTATCTTTCAGCTTAAGAATATGCTCAAACTGCGGGATAACAACGTCGACACCAAGATGGTAGTCGTGGGGGAACATGAGACCACAGTCTACGACAACGGTAGTTGTTTCTGTAGACCATATGGTACAGTTCATACCGATTTCGCCCATGCCGCCCAACGGCGTAAGTGTTACGCTTGGTTTTTGTGACATGCGCGCATCTCCATGTATTTTTTGTTCATGCGCTCACGGAGCATGTCGCTAAACTCGTTACGCTGTTTAACGGAATATTCAGCGGTGCTGATAGGGTCCATTGCCGTAATATAGACGTTTTTCCGTCTGCTGAGCTTCACGCGTCCTTTTGGCAGAATGTCACCGCTACCTTCGATAAGAACTGGTACAATAGGAACACCGGCTTTAAGAGCCAGCATAATAGCACCGGTTTTGAATTCACCGAGTTCGTCAAACTGCTGTTGGCGTGTGCCTTCTGGGAATATGATGACAGAGCGACCATTACGGATTGTTGTGGCAGCATCTTCAAGAGATTTCATTGCAGCACGTCTGTTGCTGCGATCAACGGAAATATTACCGTATAATCTGAAGCAGCGCCCGATGAGCGGTAGCTCTTGAAGATTCTTTTTTGCCATAAACGCAGGAAGTGCTTTTTGCAACGCAACGGTTGAAAGCGGAATATCGAATTGACTTTGATGGTTGACAACAAAAATTACCGGTTCATCAGTTGGTATATTATCTGTGTCTGTAATAAGCTTTATTTGCGAACAAAAGCGAGCAGATTTGCACCAGAACAGTCCAAAGTGTCGAACTAATTTTTCGGAGTTAGCGAATGTTGCTGCAATAGGCATAAAAATACAGACGTAAAGTGTCGTAATTAAAAAGGAAAAATAAAACCAGATTGTGCGTATCATACGTTGTCCAAATAAAAAAGTGAGCTGGTAAAAAAAAGCAAAATCAGCGCCAGACTCAAGTTTAGAAAGCCGGGGCGCATTGTAATGATGCGGTGCTTGTAGCACGGAGGGGGAAAAAGCCGTTAGCACTTTATTGTGTTAGGAAATTTTCAATTGCAAAAGCAGGTTGGAAGAGGAAGTGGGATTTTTGATTTGATGAAAGAAAAAAGGCCAACTTTTATCAATAACTGCAATAAAAGTTGGCCAAAGTTTTTAAATTGTCGGGTAAAAGTATTCTTTTTCGGTTTTTGTATTTTTCGTCTGAATATACAGTTATGTAATGCCCTGACTGATTTTTTGATGAATACATGGCGTTGTCAGCTCTCTTGATTAACGAGTCGGTATCAAGCCCTGAATCAGGGATGAATTCTGCAAGACCGATACTCATGGTAACAATGCAGTCAGGATCAATTTTTGAAAAAACGTTTATGAGCCGTTTACAGACGGTTTGAGCCTCCTCGGCGGAAGCGTTTGGAAGAATCATGCAGAATTCATCTCCGCCGTACCTTGCGCCGATATCTTCGTCTCGCAAAATTTGTTTTACTGCGGATGCAACATTTGTAAGAACCTGATCACCGAACTTGTGCCCATGAGTGTCGTTAGCTTTTTTGAAATTATCCAAATCAAAATAGCAAAGCGTAAACGTGTCAGCGCGCCTCTGAGACCTAGAGAGCTCGGTACCAAGGTATTCATAAAATGTTCGTTGGTTGTACAGACCAGTCAGGCCGTCTTTACTAGCTTGTTCTGCTAATTCTTTTGTGCGGCTTGCAATAGTGTCCTCAAGTTCCCGCGCGTATGTTTCGAGGTCTTCTTTACTACGGTTAACCTCGTTAACCAGTCCTTGAATGTATGTGTCAAAAACTAATACAAGGTCAAAGAGCATCAAGTTTTCCAGTGAACCGGATCTGCTGCTGCAAATATCGCATGAATTATCTTTATTATGTTCTCGTAGTTTTTTGCGTAATATTTTGCTGAGAATTTTATATGCAGCGATGTAAAGTTTCGGAGGAACTCCAATACGTTTATGAACAAGCCCGATACGAAGGCGGGTTTGAACATATTCCATATCGTACGGTCCTTCAAAGAGTGAACGAAGATAGCCCTGCAAGTGATTTTTAAGGCGATACAGGCTTTCGGCATCGCCAATTACTTGAGCTACACCCTCAACTTCTACAAGTGTTGTATAGAAATCAGTTACTATGTCGTCCAGCTCAGTGAGTATGATCGGCTTAACTTCGAGCAAATTTTGAACATCTTCATCTGAAAGATGAAAGATTTTTTTCCGTCTGATAATTTCATGTGCAGTAATTCGTAATTGCTCATCTAATGTTAAGTCTGTCGGCTTCATGATTCCTCCGGTAGCCTGATCATGGTCTCTTCTCGAGATACGATATCGTGTCGGCCGATTTTTTTTTCGCTCTCCGTAGAGCATATGGGCTCTAAGCGGGGCTCCATATGATAAGCTTTTTTGTGGTGGGGGCTCTCATTAAGCGGTTAAAAATCGGCTACAGATCATATATATTTGCAAATAGCGAAAGATGAGCAGGGACTTTGAATGAGAGACTTGGAGTTTGAAGCGGGATGATAAATTAGCCTGAGTGACTAGGGACGAAACATAGTTTTGATGCGTGATTTTGTTATAGCAAAGTGTTGGGTAGCATGCTTTTTCAGAACAAAAAGCCCCCTCATCATAAGATGAGAGGGCTTTCTTATTATACCCACAATAACAAGGAATTTTCTTTTAGTTGTCAGTTTGGATCACTAGCTAGCTTGTTTTTCGGCAACAACTTTATCAATTACTGGAGGTGGTGCCTCTTCGTAATGGTCAAATTCCATTGTGAAAACACCCTGACCGCCGGTAATAGAACGGAGGTCTGGAGCATAGCGGAGCACTTCGCCCATAGGAACATGCGCTTTAATTTCCGTGATGCCTGTTTTTGAGTCAGAACCAAGTACTTTGCCACGGCGTGAAGATAAATCACCGATTACGTCACCCATAAATTCATCAGGGATGTGTACGGTCATTAATACAATCGGTTCAAGCAAGGTTGGTTTTACCTGATCCAGTGCACCCCTAAGTGCAAGGGAACCGGCGATTTTAAAGGCCATCTCTGAGGAATCTACGTTGTGGTATGAACCATCATAGAGCCGTACTTTAAAGTCAACGAGAGGGTACCCTGCAAGGCAGCCACGGTGCGCAGCTTCTTGAATGCCTTTATCCACTGCAGGGATGTACTGACGAGGGATAACGCCACCAACGATGGCATTTTCAAACTCGTAGCCGAAGCCCTGCGGCATTCCTTCAATTTCAATCCAGCAATCGCCGAACTGTCCGCGTCCACCAGACTGTTTCTTATGTCTGCCTTGAACCTGTGCTTTACCTTTTATTGTTTCACGGTACGGAATTTTAGGGGTCTTCAAAACCATGTTGCATTTGTAACGGCGCATGGCACGTTCGATGCTAGTTTCAATGTGCAGCTGTCCCATACCGGAGAGCAGAATGTCGCTTGATTCTGCATCGCGGGAAAGGGTGAGTGTAATGTCCTCATCAAGTAATCTTTGGACAGCTGTATAAATCTTATCTTCATCGCCTTTCTCTTTTGGAGCAATAGCGTATGATATAAGATTAGGAGGAAGTTCCGGCATAAGAACTTCAAAAGTAGCTTTAGGGTCTGCCAGCGTATCGCCTGTTTTTGTAGCTTTAAGCTTAGGAACAGCGATAATAGAACCCGGGCCGATATCGCCCTTGGCTGGTTCAGATTCTTTACCATTCATGAATAATGGGGACCCGATACGTTCAGTCTCATCCTGAGTAACATTTTTCAGAGCTGCGTCGCCGTTAAATGAACCGGACAGAACGCGCATGATGGAGAGCTGACCTGAGAAAGGATCTGAGAGTGTCTTGAAGGTAAGTAATGCCAACGGCGCATCCGGAGAAGATGGGTGTTCGTTGCCTTCTTTATCCATCCATGCAGCGTGTTGCAGAGGTGAAGGCAATAGATCCTGCACGGCATTGAGAAGTTCAGCACCGCCACGGTTTTCTAGGGAAGACCCGAGCATAACCGGAATAAGGTCACGTGAGAGCACGCCGTCACGTAAGCCAGTTGTGATTTCTTCTTGAGAGAGTTCGCCTGTCTCAAGGTAGTTTTCCATCAGTTCTTCATTACTTTCTGCAATGTTTTCGATAGTCGTTTCGCGAAGCATTGATACTTCATCGGAAAGATTTTCAGGCACATCGCCTTCTGTTGTTGTTCCATCTTCATTAAAGAAGAATGCTTTGTTGTTAAGAACATCAACGTACCCTTTAAAATCGTCACCCTGACCAATTGGCATTTGTAGCAAAACAGGGCGGATTCCAAGGATTGAAGACAACCCGTTAAAGGCGGTGTCAAAATCTGCGCGATCGCGATCCATCTTGTTAATGAAGACGATGGAAGGAAGGGTTGCATCTTGAACAAAGTTCCAAAGACGGCTTGTAAGTGGGCGGACGCCATCAACTGCGTCAATAACAAAAACGGCGCCATCAACCCCGAACAATAGGTGGTTAATGTCGCCTACAAAGTTATTGTCGCCCGGGACGTCCATAAGGAAGTGGCGATTTTTGTTCCAGTCAATGGTGGCAAAGCCAGGTTGAATAGACCCCCTGCGCTTTACTTCCTCTGGTTCATAGTCGAGCGAAGTGGTGCCTTCTTCAATTTTCCCAAGGCGATTGATAACCCCGGACTGAAACATAAGCATTTCAGCCAGCGAGGTTTTTCCACTTCCTCCCGTGCCCACAAGGGCATAAGTTCTCTGAGAATCAAGTGTCTTGGCCATATACCTTCTCCCTTATGTGGTTTTAGGGGATTATGCTTGCTAAGAATGCAAACTACGGTGTTCCATAACTTGTCTAGAGGGGGTACCAATGTGCTGTTTTAGGGGGCACCCCTATGGTGTCACCTTGTATAACGTAGCGGTACTTGTCAACCTTTCAGACGAAATTTTCAAATTCTCAGACGGATACGTACCTTTATGTTGAATTTTATCGTAAGTTGTAGAAATATAATCCGTCATTAATTTTTGGTTACGCCAATACTGCTGATCTGGGAGTACAGATGTACATCAACATACTTGTTGGAATAGTCTTCATTGCACTTGTTGTGTGGATAGTGAGAAACTTTTTGCATAGTTTAAAGTCACCTGCGCGAATTATGGAAGATGAATTGAACCAGCGGCGGAAAAAGCAGGAGCAGATTTCTGCCAATTTAGAAAGAATTCGGGACACAGGGGTAAAAAAGCTTATTCCTGTGAATCAGGCGCTGGAAGAAATGAACGCTGCATTGCCAGAAGAAAAGCGATTTACCATAGAAAATAATCGTGACAGTGTGGCGATTATTTTCGAAAAAACATATGTAGAGATCACACATCGGTTAACACAATTCTCTCTTAGCGGTAGTGAACAGGATTTTTCGGATGATGTATCCATGCATCAAAGCTTTCTTGTTGAACGAAAGGATGAGCATGGAGATGTTATCACAAGCCGTGAGGCTGAAACGGAAGAGGAAACCATCCGCATTATTGCTAGAGAAATTGCCAATGTTGTTGAACCATGAGTAAGTAGCAACTACTTGCATAATAACCGCTGAATGTTGTTTTGGTGGTATATGAGTGGTAGTCTGATTTCGTTGCGTCCAATTTTTTTCAACCAGTTTGACGTGTACTACATTTTCCAAATGGGGGCGAAATGTCGAAAGAATGTACCCTGTATGCACTTTCTACCTGTATTCATTGTAAGAAAATGAAAATCTTCTTAGAAGACAATGATGTGAATTTTGATAATATTTTCGTAGATAAGCTGAGAGGCGATGAGCGAAAAGAAATTATTGATAGAATTAGGAATTACAATCCAAAACTGTCTTTTCCGACGCTTGTAGTGTCCGAAGGACAGTGCATCATTGTTGGCTTCCACAAAAATCAGATTGAGGAGGCGCTAGACCTATGAGTGATAAAATGACAGCTGAAAAGCTTTATGAAATGCTCAAAAAGATTCAAGAGCCGCGCGGATTTTTCTTTAATAAAGATATGTCCATGACCTTACCGCTGCTTGAAAGCCTGCTTGTCAATAAAGAAGAGTATGGCTACATGGCCTGTCCTTGCCGTTTGCCTAACGGTGAGTTTGATAAAGATAGAGATATCGTTTGCCCGTGTGAGTACCGCGACCCCGATTTAGAAGAGTTTGGCGTCTGCTATTGCGGCCTCTACGTGACAGAAGAGTACAATAAAGAAGATCATGACGAAGTGGCTATCCCCGAACGCCGCCCGCCTGAAAAAATTTTAGGGTAGCTCTTTGCCTACGGCGTTTTTTGAGCTTTATTGCCTTCGGCGAGTCTCCGACGGGCAGGCTCTGCCTTGCATCCGCAAGGGGGAATCCTCCTTGACCGTGACTGCGAGAAAAATTTATTCGTGAAGAAAATTACGGCTTAAAGCAGTTGAGAAAAGGGTGGAGTATAGTTACTCCACCCTTTTTTTATTTTGCAGAAAGGTGATGGGGCATAAGCCGCGAGGTTGTGTAACCAACGGGCTGAGCTCGCAGGTAAAAGTTTTAGGAAGGGGGTCTGGGGGAGAACCCTTTTTTAAAAGGGTTTCAGCCCAGCCGCCGGAGGCTCGTCGAAGACAAAAAAGCGTCGAAGACTAACCGGAGGCAAAAGCTTTATTCTAATCCAAGTAGCTCAGCACCATTGCTAAGGAACATTTCCAGCTTTGGTAGTGAGAGCTTGAGACGTTTTTTTTAGCTTCATAACTTCTCTTTCGGGACTGTAGAGCGGATAATCTGACCCGAAGAGAATTTTCTCATGTGGGTGTTTTTTCATAATCGCGCTTAGGGTCATGTCATCGATAAAATCAAGCGAGCTTGAGGTGTCGATGTAGACATTTCTTCCTATGAGTACTTCTAATGCGTGCTGCCACTGGTGATAGCCTCCAAAGTGCGCTGCAACAAAGCGTGCTTTCGGAAAGTTGTCGAGCAGTGCCGCAAGCTTGTACGGACAGGAAGGGTTGTCTTTGGGTGCTAGCTTGTCACCTATGTGGAAAAGCATAACAAAATCGTCCTGCGCAGCTTCGATCATAGGCAGCAGGCGTTTTTCATCCAGCCTGAATCCTTGGAAATCAGGATGGAGCTTAAGCCCTTTGATGCCGCGTGCTTTTAAGCGTGCGAGTTGATTTTCCCAATCATCGAAGTCGGGATGAATGGTACCGAAGGGAATTGCATCGGGGTGTGCAGCCTTTAGAGACAATGCAAAGTTGTTCGCGGGAATAACTTGCTCGGCTGATGTTGCTGCACAGAGTACCACCATCTTATCCAGACCGGCTTTTTTAACTCGGCGGATAAGGTCATCCATTATGCCGGTGCATTGGCATGTTAGCCCGTAATGGGAGTTCAAATGCTCAACAGCTTTGGCGGCAATTTTAGGATGAAATGCGTGAGTGTGGAAATCGAGATACATAATAGTGCAGCGTTCTTTTAATATTAAAAGTTATTTTCCTACGAAGAGTTCTTTCAGCCAGTCCGGAACTTTTACAGGACGCCCTTTTTCGTTAGTGCAGGCATGCTCTGTGTGACCGGTGGCAATAACAGTGTCTTTTGCTTCGTTGTAAATTTCGTACTCAAATACCATGGATGCGCGACCCCATTTGCTGATGCCGACGCGTACGTACAGTAAATCATCATAACGGGCAGGGCGTTTGTAACGGCACTTCGCTTCACGAACAGGAAGCAGTATGCCCCGTTCTTCAACCGTGTTGTAGCTCATGCCTTGTTCGCGAATGTATTCGCTACGGGCTCGTTCGAATAAATGTAGATATTCGGCGTAGTACATGACGGACATAGCATCTGTTTCACCGTAGGAAACACGATGCGCGAGCCATGTTTCAGGAATCGGAAATTCTGCCATAGTCATTCCCTCTATTTATTCAGTAGATATTATATGTGGTGCTGTAAGTACGGCACGTCAATATGTTGCCGTTTTCGCCATTCTGTTCGGGCTCTGCACAGCTCTTTACCTGTTTCGTCATGAGAGACGGAATGCAGATAGTCTCCATCATCAGTGATACCTGATTTACTGGTGAGCTTTTGAAGCGCTCCGCATTCCTTTCGATAGCTAATGTCGATGAGTACAGGCTCGTATTTTAACATGAGGTCTTCAGGCATGGATTCTTGAATCCAGCCGAGGTACCGCACGTTATTAACATGCCCGTTAATGTCAACGTCTGCTTTTCTGCTGACGAGTGGGCATTCGTGCTCTGAATTACGCAACCGTGGTACGACACGAGTGGGAAATTCTTTGCATGGTGGGTTGTTAACCGGATAATTTTTGGTAATAAACTCCGGCACCGGAACGAGCTTACGCTTTTTAATATCTATGACAAGCCAAGCGGTTGTTCCCTCGGCAATGAGATGGTTCTCTGCATCAAAAACTTCAAAACAGCGTAAAGCAAGATTGGGGGTATGGGCAGAAGGCCATGTGTGGATGGAGATGGTTTCTCCAACATCCGGATAGCGGTCTACAGTAAAGGTAAGTCTACTAAGTACCCATACAACGCCATGTTGCAGGAGGAATTCACCCGGGAACCCATGTAACCGTGCGTTGTTTGCGGCTGCTTCTTCAAAAAAAGCGGCAAATGCGGCAGGGCAAGCTTTACCGAACCGGTCTGTATGATAGGTTTTAATGGTGTAAGATTCTATGCCCTTCAGTATCATGTGTAATTCCCCTTTTGAATAGGCATGTTAGCTATCACTGACATGTGACGAGGGCAAGGGGTGCGGATTACTTTTTAGATACGGTGGTTACAGCGGGTATGAATACACGGCTATAACCACCAGTGAAATACTTATATTTGGGTCAAATTTGCATACGGATTGAGTGAGAACTGTGTAGGAGCGTAGATTGCATGATCTGTATGTGTTGATAGTGCCCAGCGCTGAGTTCCGTATTCAAAATGCCACCATTCGCAGTGGAAGTTTACAAAGCCGGCTTGCGTCATAACGAAGTAGAGAAGACGTCTGTTGTAGAGTGCTTCTTCCTCACGTTTTGTTAACGTATGGCCTTGCTCCAGCTTATTTTCAAAATACTGAGTGTTGGAAATATCACCGGGAAAATCAAATGGGGCACCGAAGAAAAGCTTTTTACCTGCACGATCTGCGATGACAACATCAACCGAGCCGCCTGTTGAATGCGGAGCAGGTGTGCTGACGTCTTTCATCGGCTTGGCAACATATTGCTGTGCCATGGTGACAATCTTTTCTGCGGGCTTGTCCGGATACATGATTGCGAGCGCATTTTTGCATTCAGCAAAAAGGAACGACTGCACATCTGTTGATCTCCAGCCATCCAAAATAATGAGGCGTAGATGGGACGGGAGAAGGGAAGATGCGTGCTGTAAACGTTCAAGAACGCCTTCACGCGCGTAACATTCTGGCAGCGCACCGACAATCTGGCGTTCAAAATAAATTGAACGGCTGAGCATGTGCTCCGGCGCTAATGCGAGTGACACAACTTCTTCATGTGATTCTACAGAAGGGACAGCATAAACGGATTCCCATGATGGTTCAGACAGTCCATGAATGGGTGGTACAATTTTATCAGGCATGACAAATCCAGTAATATGTATAGGTCAACGTGCTGTAAATATCCCAACAAGCGCGGTAGCCAGAGGGATAGTTCCGGCACAAAAATAAACAGCAATTGGCAAATAAGCTTCAGTCAAACAAAAGGCCAGATATGTTTGAACATTTTTTCTAAAACAAGATTGTAGAAGCAGAAACTACCTTATTGTAGAAGAAGTCTCCTTGCCTCATTGTTCGCCCGTCGTGCATCCGCAATTGTTTGATCTATCCATTCACGATCAATAATCTCGCTTAACCATTCGATGTATGAAGGTGTACTGAGTTTTTTGAACAAATCCATTTCTTTACGTGTCGGTTTGTAAATATGCATACCTTTATTCCGAAGGTAGGTAATTCGCTTTTCGACCTGAGACTCCACAAATACACGGGTATGCCTATTCGCGGCATGTGCAGCATCGCGTAGAATAGAGCGTTCTCTAGTTGTGAGCCCGTTCATCAGCGTATTGTTAACCAGAAGGAATTGATCCGAGTACTGCACATTGGCAAGTGTAAGGTACTTTTGAACTTCGTAGAAGCTGCCGATGATGACATAGGTGAGCGGGTTCATTTGCCCATTTACTGTACCATCTTTTAATGCCTGATAGACCTTGGTCCACGGTAGAGTGCTTCCAGTGGCACCGAAGGCTTTATACATGGCTATCTGGCTTGCATCCATTGCTCGAAATTTAGACCCTTTAAAGTCTTTGGGTGAGTTAATAGGAGTTGTGCTGGTGAATGCAATAAATCCCCCTTCTTCAATTACTTCCAGTAAAAGTATGCCTGTCTGCTTGGTAAATTCTTTACGAAGTTTTGCCATCACAGGGCTTGAGTCAAAAAAGATATGTGCAGCTTTGTAGCTGTTAAAAAGGAATGGTACGTTTGTCGCAAAAATTTCTGGAAAAACAGCCTCCATACCACCAAATGATGCAACGTTGATAATAGGATATTTCATGACCAGTTGCATCCGTTGTTGTTCGTTACCAAGTTGGCTGTTAGGCAGAAGTGTTATGGTAACTGTACCGTTAGTTTCTTTTTCAACAATCTGTTTGAAGTGGTTAGCAAAGACGTGCACGGCGTTATCCTTTTCCGTAGGTGCACCATTGTAACTCATTTTAATATTAGTGGCTGCTAAAGCGGCAATAGGAATTGTAACTAAAGCAAGACCAATCAGCATAGAGAGTTGGAATTTTTTCCAACAAAGTCCATGCAACGTCATTGCGTCCTCCAATAAGGTTGTACTTGTATATATGTACTTTTTTGATAGCAGATTCCCCAACATAAATTAATGTAGCTATGTGTTCTAAAAAAGAAACTACATGTCAATATGTTATAAAATAACGCTATTTTTTCTTAGTACATCAAGGACACTGGCATTGGAGGCAACCCATGCAGGGTAGACGTCAGCGGTAATGGCAAGGATACAGGAGCCGATGCTTGTACTGGCAATAAGGATGGGGTCGGTACACATACGGATAGCGTATTCAGTAAAGGTAAGCCCACTTAGCACTCATACAGCACCATTTTGCAGCAGAAGTTTATCCGCCCTCCATGTGTGACGGTGCGCTATTTGTGGCAGCTTCTTCAGAAAAAGCGGTAGGTGCGGCAGGGCAAGCTCTACAGAATAGGTCTGTTTGATAGGTATAACTGCTTTAAGATTCTATGCCTTTCAGTGCCATGTGCAGTGCCCCTTTTGAATCAATACATGAGTCGCGGGCAAGGAGCGCAGGGTACTTTTTGGATGCGGTGGTTACAGCGTGATATGAATACACGCTGTAACCACCGATGAAATATTTATATTTAGATTAAATTTGTCTACGGGGTGATCGAGGACTGTGTAAGTACTTAAAAACGCTTTCACGGTGTAACATCCCAGCAGTGCACCGACTATCCGTCGTTCCAGATAAACAGAACGTCTGAGCGTGTGCTCCGTTGTTAATATGAGTGATACAATTCAACCATGTGATTCTACAGAAGGACAGCAGAACCGGATTTCCATGATGGCTACTCCTTGTACTCAAGAATATCACCAGGTTGGCACTCTAGGTATTTACAAATGGCATCCAGCGTAGATATGCGAACAGCCTTAGCTTTTCCAGTCTTCAATATTGATAGATTTTGTTCAGTAATTCCGATTGCTTTTGCTAGTTCGATCGATTTCTTTTTACGCTTTGCCAGAACCACATCTAGGTTAATAATTATGGGCATGAGAACTCCAGCTAAACAGTTAATTGCTGTTCCTCAGCGATAACACGTCCTTCATCCATTACCCACGCAATAACAAAAACAATCCCTGCTACCATAAGCGTTGTAATTTCTGGTGAGCCAAGCCCTACACTAACAATTCTTTGTCCTGGAGGGTTTTCAAATGAAAATATGAGACTCTTGGCGGATTCATAAAATATTGATGAGAAAACCCAGAGAACAAGAGCTTTTGAAGTTTTTTTAAAAATACAGACATGCTCAAAGGAAAATATCACACCTTCCCTGTAGAAGGAAAATAGCTTCCTGATATTTATGAGCCCGTAAATTAGTGCAGAAAGAGGAAGTAAGCTAACAGCAAACCCTGCTAGCTGTAATTTTATTGGCAAAGGATTAGGACTCAAGTGCGTTGAACTAACATTTACGTTGATTAATGTTTCAGGGAGGACGTTTATGAGCGCCCAGTAAGCGGCATCAAAGAGAGGGATTACAATTAGCAGTAAAGAAAATAGTAGGTGGAATTTTTTACTTAACTTTTTAATTTGTAACAAATTGTCCATAAGAATATCTCCCGTTTGATTGATTGGAGATTAAACGTAGCAAGGTTGTTATTAGAAAACAATAAAATCTTATTGTTTTACAATAAGATTTTATTGTTTTGGAAACTAAAGAGATCTGTTGAAAAATTACATAGTAATCTATCATAAGCGAACGCTATTTGTTTCTTAGTACATCAAGAACGTCGACATTGGAGGCGACCCATGCAGGGTAAGCGCCAGCGATAATGCCAAGGATGCAGGAGCCGATGCTTGCACCGATAATAAGGATGGGATCGTACACATACGGATAATCTGCAACGTAGTAGATAATGGTGATGATAACGAGAGAGACAAGGGCACCCAGAGTGCCGCCAATGCCGGACAGTAGACTGGATTCAAATAAAAATTGAGACATGATTGCGCTTCTACGGGCTCCGATGGCACGGCGGACGCCAATTTCGAGCTTTCGTGTTTGCACGAGCAGAATCATGATGGATAATACGCCCATGGTACCGACGGAAAAGGAAATGGATGAGCTCATAAGTCCGAGAAGCCATACCAGCTGCAATGCCTGTGTTTTAAGTTTAGATACATCTTTTGCGGAGAGCACAAGGAAGTCTTCATTAGATTTTCGTGTGACAAGATGTTGTTTCAACATAATTTCGTAGGCAGCTTGCTTTGCAACCTCTTCATCCTTGTCCGAATAAAGAGTCATAAACACACCGGATACCCAGTCCTGGTTCGACATCCTACGCATGTAGGTTGTGATAGGGACAAAGACCTGTTCGTCTTGATCCGTTCCTGCGAGGTCACGCCCCCGCTTAGGCATGACGCCGATAACACGCAGGTTGGTGAGTCCATAGCGGACAATTTTACCGAGAGCTTGTGTGTGATGCTTGAAAAGCTGATTCGCAATGGTGAATCCAAGGATGCAAACCTTTGCCCGCTTTTCGACATCTTGGCTGGTAAAGAAATGCCCGAGCGTTACTGGTGCAGCACGAACTGATGGGAAATTTGCACTAGCTGCAATGAGTTGTGATTTTACAAAATTGCGCCGATAGCTGATGGTAGCGTTTTTGGTAACAAAGGCGGTTCCTTGTTTTACGTAGGGATTGTTCTCTAACAGAGCGTCGACGTCTTCCATTTTAAAGGTGGTGGTCAATCCGCCATAACGCAATGTTCCACTACGTCTGAAGGTCGGCTGTCCTGCCAGTACAACAAGCAGGTTTGGACCAAGCTTTTCAGTTTCAAGTCGAGCTTGTTCTTTGAGTGCTTCCGAGACGTGGATGACCCCAGTGAGCGCGAGTGTACCCAGAAAAACACCAAGCATGGCAAGGGCAGAGCGTAGCTTATGCGCGGCAAGAGAGCGCAGGGCAATGCGTAGATAATTTAACACTATCCATCTCCCCGAAGCGCGCTGATTGGATCAAGTTCTGCTGCTTGTCGTGCAGGGCTGAGGCCGAAAATAAGCCCGACAGCCATAGCTGCTCCCAATGCTGAAAGGAAGATTTTGAGCGAAAGCCGAATTTCAATAAGATTAAAGATAAAGAGCACCCTCGCCAACGCAATCCCCATTACAATTCCCAGTAATCCTCCAATGATAGTCAGAAGAACAGCTTCAAATAAGAACTGACGCACAATGGCACCTTTGCTGGCGCCAATAGCACGCTTGAGCCCAATTTCCAATGTACGTTCAGATACGGAAAGGTAGAACAAGTTTGCTAGAACAAAGCCGCCCACAATCATGGCCGTTGCAGCGGTGACCCCTAAGAAAATAGTCAACCCACCTTTGAGAGTAGAAAGAAATTGCTGAACTTCTTCCGCGGAAAGAATGGTGAAGTCGTCCGGCTCTCCTGGTTTAAGTTTATGCAAATGGCGCAGGAAGCTGGTCAGGTTGTCTACGTTAGCCTGCATGTTTTCTGCGTCGATGTATTTGATGCGTAAGCCTCTGAAGTATTGCCTGTCGGCACCAAAGCGCTGCGCAAGTGTTGTGAGGGGAACAATGATGCGGTCATCAAGACTTGTACCGCTGCCGCCAGAGTATCCTCTGTGTGAAAGCTCACCGATAACTGTGAATGGTATAGAGCCGACAAAGATAGTTTTACTGACAGGGCTTTCGTTTTTGGAAAACAGCGCGTTTGCAACAGTTTCGCCGATTAAGCAAACCTTCAAAGCCTGCGTTACATCTGCCTGTGTAAAATCTCTTCCAGAAATGAGCGGCCAGTTCCATGCTTCGCTGTAGTTGGCAGATGTTCCGATGATGCGTGAAACATTCCAGTTTTTGTTTTTGTAACGAATTGTTTTTCCGCTTACGGAACGTAATGGAACCACAAGGTATGTTCCTGGAAGAGAGCGTTTTATTTGTTTCAGGTCATTCCATGAAAGGGTCAGTGTTCGTTGCCCTACAGGGCGGTTGAAAATATCTCCACCGAGCACCAGTACGGCATCCGGTCCGAAGGACTCTGTCAGCTCTTCTGCTTTTTGATTTGCTCCGTCGTGGGCAGCAATAATGACTGTCAGAGAAGCAATCCCTAAAGATACTGATATGATAACAAAGAGCGAACGAATTTTATACGCCCACAGCGCTTGAAGCGCGAGGAGTCCTGTTCTGCCAAGAATGACTAAGTCTGATTTGAAGTTGTCAAGTTTCATTCATGTCATTGTACCTGAGATGAATACTTGAACAAGAGAGATTGCGTATATATTCAGCGCAGTTTGAAGAATAATGAACTGTTTGGCAGGAAATTGCTTAAAAAAAGTGCGTCCGGCAACACGCACACACTGCGAGGCCGGACGCTGGGGGATTCAAAAGAACTGTGATGCTCCAGGGAGGGAGCATCAATGACTGATGCCCGTGTGAAAGCAAGTTCGGGATGTTTTCAACCTAAGTAGATACATAAGGCAGGAAATGTATCTACAGAGACGTTTGTATGGAGTGAGACAGGCTCAACGCGTACACCAATCGTTCTTTTGAATAAATAAATATTGAATGAGATTCCGTGCAGGTAGCAGAAAAAACACATGCTCTGTGCAGATTCAAATTGCTTCGAACTGCTGTGTTTTTTCTACTACCATACGGGTCTCAATTTTTACGAAACTACGAGCAGTTCTGCCAGCAAAGCTGGATGTGCTCTTTAGCGAGGCTGCGGGAAACAAGACTTACCCCTACAGCCAATGCAATAGATATCGGCAGAGCAACTACGTTCGGGTCAACCCACTGGAGGAGAAACATGGTGCTGCCCGGAGCTGCATCTGCAACAAGTGTTACTTTTCCAAACAGTGTTTCACACAGGCCGATAGCCGCTGCTTCTTTTTTATGGATGAACAGCATCCACAACATTGAAACGGTAAATCCACCGACTATGGAAACCTTGGCTCCAGTCTTTGTCATACCTTTCCAGTAAAGACCAAAAACGTATGCAGGTAAGAATGTTGCGCCGCTTAATCCAAAGAAGAACGCTGTAGCGCGTGCAACAATGGATGGAGGAAGCAGCCATGCCCATACAAGGGTGGCAATGATAGTAGCAACAATACCGAGTTGGCTGATGGATGATGCGCTCAGTTTGTTTTTACTACGCATGATGTTTCTTGAAACATCATGCGCAAGAGAGGTACCACCAATGTGGAACTGGCTGGAGAGGGTGGACATGGCTGCCGCAAACATAGCCAGCAAAAACATGGCAGAGAACCAAGGCGGCATAACTTTTTCAATAAAAATAGGGACAATTTTATCAAGGTTGCCATCAGCCATGTGAATGCTGATTTTACCAAACTGGTTGAAGAAAATTGCATTGGAAAGTGCGCCTACAACGTAAACGACGCCAATGGTGAGCAGGATAAAAATGGAACCGTACAGAACAGCTCGGTTTAATTCTTTATCGCTGGAAACGGTCATGAATCGAACGGCAAGCTGTGGCTGAGCAAGTACGCCGATACCTACGCCGTAAACAATGGTTGTGTAGATAACGAGCCATAATGGTGAGCCTGTTTCTGTGCCTTGCGTCCAGCCGATAATTCCACCTTTCTGCAATGACTCAGGAACAAGATTTGCCATAGAAGTCAAAGCCTCATGTGCAGGTACAACGCCACCGAGCATGTAGTAGGTGTAGCCCAGTAAGAAGACCATCATGCCAACCATAATTGTTCCCTGAAATGCGTCTGTGTACATAACGGCTTTCATGCCGCCAGTAATAACGTAAAGGGATAAGATGGCAGTAATACCTATAAGCATCCACTCGTATGGTAATCCTAAAGAAACTTCTGTCATGCGGCAGATACCGGTTAAAACCGCAGCAGCGTATACCGGAATGAAGAAGAAAATGATGCCGCCGGAAAAGCCTTGAATAAATTTTGAATGGTAGCGTTTGCCAAGCAGTTCCGGAAAGGTATGACAGTTAAGAACTAAGCCCATGCGACGGGTGCGTTTGCCCAAAAACACCATCGCGATAAAAATTCCCACAAAAATATTTAAGAATGCCAGCCACAGAAGCGACATGCCGAACATTGCCGCGACGCCACCAAAGCCGATAATGGCTGAAGTGGAAATAAAGGTTGCACCGTACGACATAGCCATAACGAATGGGTTAACAGAACGTCCGGCGAGCATGTAGTCTCCGGCGTTTTTTGTTTCCTTCCATCCTTTCCAGCCTAAGTAGAAGACGATCCCGAAGTAGAGCAGTGAAGTAATCAGTTTGACGGCCATGTCGTATTTCTCCGTTACTTATCGGTGCTTTCCTGCACCAACGATTCAATTTTTACTGTGTCCGGCGTTCCCGCGTTGTTCCAATTCGCAATGCCGTACGCAACACAGCCGATGGTGGATATGATGCAAAGCCAGTAAGGCAAAGCAGTCTCGATACTTCCGAGTCCTAACAGCATAATGTCCTCCTTTTGCATAAAAAAAACCGCAGGCTCTCACCTGCGGTTCGTCGGTATAATTTCCATAATCTGTGCGTCTTACACGCACTCAACCGATCCGCAGGTCTTGATGACGCGGTAACCATAATATGCATAAAAATAGCTATTCATATGGCGGTTGATTGTTTCCATAGGTCAATTACTACACGTTATAAGACAAAAATGTCAAGTTCGATAAAGCGGAAAAGTATGATTTTTTCGATATAGTCGAAAAGTGTAATGTGGGTGATGCCTCCGGCGGCTCTTCGAGGATTCTCCGAAGGACAAGGGCGCACCCCAAGGGCACTTGTTCCCGTACGGCTCGAAGATCGCCTACGGTTGACTGGCGCTGCACCTGCACCCGCAAGAGGCTCGCCCCTTAACCCCCTTTTATTCGCGTTCCAATTTTCTAAATCTCATGTTGGAAGCCGCGAATAAGCTAACTTTCCGTTATCAATAAAGAACGGACTACTCTGTTTATGGGAGCAGTCCGTTCAGTACGTAGCAATATATTTTCAATCAGTAAGTGCTTTATGACAAATGTTTCCACAAAGGAAAGTTAGCTAGTTCGCGGCTTCCAAGGTGAACAATTACGGGTTGTTTCGCGAGTAAAAAGGGTCAAGGGGCGTCCCCCTTGCGGGTGCAGGGCAGCGCCCTTGCCCCTCGGAGAGTAGTCTTCGAAGAATTCTCAAAGAGCCGTCGGAGAAAAACACAGGAGCCATCTCCTCACCCACCTACACGTCAGCCGTATTTAATTATTCTGCCAGCAAAGCTGAATATGATCTTCAGCAAGACTGCGAGATACGAGGCTTACGACTACAGCTATAGTAATGGCCACTGGCAACGCAACTACGTTCGGGTCAACCCACTGGAGCAGGAACATTGTGCTACCCGGTGCAGCGTCTGCTACGAGTGTGGCTTTACCGAAGAGCGCTTTGCAGAGGCCGATTGCTACGGCTTCTTTTTTGTGGATAAAGAGCATCCAGAGCATGGATACGGTGAAACCGCCGACCATGGATGTTTTTGCTCCGGCTTTGGTCATGCCTTTCCAGTAGAGTCCGAAGACGTATGCTGGAAGGAATGCTGCACCTGTGAGCCCGAAGAAGAACGCGGTTGCGCGTGCAACGATGGACGGAGGAAGTAGCCATGCCCAGATGAGTGTGGCAAGAATTGTTGCGATAATACCGAGCTGGTTCACTTGTTTGGAATCGCGTTTTGTCGGCATGACTACCTGAGATACATCATGTGCGAGTGATGTACCGCCAATGTGGAATTGGCTTGAAAGTGTAGACATGGCAGCGGCAAACATGGCGAGAAGGAACGCTGCGGAGAACCATGGCGGCATAATGCTTTCGATGAAGACTGGAATAATTTTGTCGAGGTTTCCGCCAGCCATTTGAATGCTGATCTTGCCGAACTGATCGTGGAAGATAGCATTGGAAAGCGCGCCTACGACAAAGATTACGAACACTGTGAGCAGAAGGAAAATTGCACCGTAGAGGACAGCTCTGTTGAGCTCTTTGTCACTGGCTACAGTCATGAAACGAACTGCAAGCTGCGGCTGTGCCAATACGCCGATACCTACGCCGTAGACGAGGGTGGTGTAGATAACGAGCCAGAGCGGTGTGCCTTGTGCTGAGCCTTGTGTCCAGCCAAGGATTCCGCCTTTTTGAAGTGCTTCAGGCATGAGATGTGCCATGGCTGTGAGCTTTTCATGCGCGGGAATAACTCCGCCGAGCAGATAATATGTGTACCCGAGCAGGAAGACCATCATGGCTGCCATAATTGTTCCCTGAAACGCATCAGTGTACATAACGGCTTTCATGCCGCCGGTGATTACGTAGAGGGAAAGAATGGCGGTAATACCGATGAGCATCCATTCGTATGGTAAGCCGAGAGACACCTCAGTCATACGGCAGATCCCTGTGAGTACAGCGGCTGCGTAGACTGGGATGAAGAAAAAGATGATTCCGCCGGAGAAGGACTGCACAAATTTAGAATTGTAGCGTTTACCTAACAGTTCCGGGAACGTGTGACAGTTGAGGGTAAGCCCCATGCGGCGTGTACGTTTGCCAAGGAATACCATCGCGATGAATACACCCACGAAGATGGTAAGGAAGGCAAGCCAGAGCAGCGGCATGCCGAACATTGCTGCCACACCACCGAAGCCGATGATGGCGGAGGTGGATACGAATGTGGCACCATATGACATGGCCATAATGAACGGGTTAACGGAGCGGCCAGCAAGCATGTAGTCGCTTGCGCCCTTGGTCTCCTTCCAGCCTTTCCAGCCCAGATAAAAAACTGCTGCAAAGTACAGCATTGCGGTAATGAGTTTGACGGCCACGTCAGATTCCCCTCTTATTTGTTCGTGCAGTCTTGCACGATTGATTCAACTTCAGCTGTAACGGTGTCAGGCTCGCCTGCGTTGTTCCAGTTCTTAATTCCGTAAGCAACGCAACCAATTGTAGATAGGATGCAAAGCCAGTACGGCAGTGCGGTTTCAATGCTTCCTAGTCCTAGTAACATGTGTCTTCCCCTTGTAATTAAGTGCAAAAAAAAACCGCAAGCTTTCGCCTGCGGTTTCATCGGTGTATAGAGCTATCTTGTGTTACGTTCGAACACACTCAACCGATCCGCAGGCCTGAATGCCGCGGAAACCAAAAAACGCAAAAAAGGTATTGGTGTTGAGTTTGTTCATGGGTTCCTTTTACAAGTTGTTCGACAAAATTGTCAAGTTCGGTTTTGGTAAAATTAGAATTTTGTTTCTATTATATCCGCAGCCCGTTCGCCGTTTGCCCCTTTTAGATTACCTAACCATTGTCGAACAACGCTAAGATTACCTTTAATCCATGCTGTAGCAGTTTCTTCAACAGTCTGTTTTTTCAATGAAACATCGTATGTCCATTTCCCTTGTGTGAGCTTACTTACGTTGAATCGTGAGAGGATCATGAATGCGTCTGGGTATTCTGTTTTAATGTCAGTACGGATAAGGGTGTTGATGGTGCTTTTTGAAATAAGTTTGGTGGAGCCGGGCATGGCTTTCAGGTAACGCATGTCGAGAGTCAGGTTCATCCAGTGTGGTTCCCAGCAGCTGAATACAATCCATTTTTTTTCTTTGAAGGCTTTAATGACGTCGTCGAGCATTTTGTCTACACGTTCCCCTTTTTGCTTCCAGCTGCCGAGTCCTTCAAAATCTTTTTTTATGAGATCTTCGACAAGAATATACATGCCGGAGGTTGGTTCAATTGTGTAGATGGTTGAATCAAATTTTTTAGCATTCGGTGCAAGGTCGGCAATGTTCTTAACGCCTTCAGCGCTAACGTATCCCGGAACACAGAGGCCGGTGTGAGTGTTTTGAACATTAACGCCAGCTATGCGTATTGTTTTTTTCTTTAAAAGCGGCTCAAGAAGCATGTCCTGTGTGGGAAGCCATGCGCTCATAAATACGTCAACCTTTCCGTCCCCAAGAGCTTTGTAGACTTCACTTGCATTCATGGAAATAGTGGAGGTTTCGTATCCGACTGCTTCAAGTATTTGGGAGGCAACTTCTGTTTTTACCATTGCACCGGGCCATGGCGGTACTGCAAATCTTATAGCTGCTGATGCCGTTGAAGCGGGAACAGCAGATGCCACAAATGCCACTGCAAATAGAAATGTAATTAGTTGCTTATACATAATGTATCCTCGCTTGTTGTTATTTATTTTATGAAACTGTCTGCGGGCTTTTCTTGCTGCGGACAGATTCTTGTTCTTGGTCGCTAATGACTTCGCCGTCTTTAAATACAATGCGGCGTCTGGCGCTGTTTGCTGTGAGCGGATCATGCGTAACGAGTATTATGGTTTTTCCGGTTTCGTTAATCTTTTCAAACAGGTCGAGAATTTCGTTACTGGTATGTGTGTCCAGCTGTCCTGTGGGCTCATCTGCCAGTAGCAGAGGTGGATTATTGAACATCGCACGCGCCAGTGCCACACGTTGTTGTTGTCCACCGGAAAGGCTGGATGGCTTAAAGTTGATTCGATCTCCGAGGCCTACTGAGTCGAGAAGTTCTTCAGCGCGTTGGCGTATACGAGTTTGTTTCCCACGTCGGTAGAGACCTGGGAGCATAACATTCTCAGCAGCAGTGGCATATGGAATGAGATAGAAATTTTGGAAGACAATGCCGGTGAGTTTGTTTCGGGCGTCACTTTGTTCGTTGTCAGTCATCTTTGCTGTGTCTGTACCATCAAGAAAATATGCACCGGCAGTGGGGCGATCGAGTAGCGCAAGGAGATGGAGCAAGGTGGATTTACCCGATCCGGAAGTTCCTTGTATCGCAACAAGTTCTCCGTGATTGATGATCATATCAAGAGGCTTAACCGCACTGATAGTGAGGCCACCTTGAGAAAAGGTTCGGGTTAACCCTTTTGTTTCAATTACTGGCTTGTTCATATTGTTTACTTGTCGTCTTCAGTTTCTATGGCTGGAATGATGACGCGCGTGGCAACCTTATCGCCTTCCTCAACACCTGATATAATTTCGGTGTTGTTTTCTCCCATAATTCCGAGTGTTGGTGAAACTGGCGTTGCGTTGTCGTCAGCATCAACGATATAAATATACTTTTTACCATCTACCCATTTGATTGCGTCATTGGGAACGACCAGTACGCTATCAATTTCCTTGGTTATGATGGAGCATTGAGTTGTCATTTTTGGTCGGAGCTGGAGAGCCGTTTTTGGCGAAAGTGGTACAAGGGCTTGATAGTAGACAATGTTGTCCTGCACGACAGCTTCGGGATAAATGTCAGCAACCATTCCTCTGAAAATCACATTTGGGTACGCATCAACCGTGAAGTTCACCGCCATGCCGCGAGTTACGGTTCCAACATCTGTTTCGTCGACATAGATCAGCATTTCAAGACGGGTAGGGTCGAGGATGGTAATGAGGTTTGCAACCTGTAAACCTGCTACTACGGTCTCGCCTTCCTGGGCTGTGACCTGACTGACAAGGCCGGTTATGGGAGCATAAATTTCTGTATAGCTGATCTGAATACTCTCGTTTTCCAACTGCGCTTGTGCGGAAGCAACAGTTTCAACTGCATTAATGATCGCTGTGACATAGTTTTCTTCCAAAAGGTGAAGAGCATCTTCATTTGCTTTGGCCTGAGTTACTGCCAACACATAATTTTGATAGGCTTCATCAAGAGCAGATTGTTCCAGTACGCCAGTGGCCACAAGTGCTGTATTGCGCTGCCATGTGAGGTACGTGAAGCGTTGTTCAGCAAGCGAGCCATTAAGTGTTTCCTGAGCCTGTTCTATTTGAATGGGGAATGTTTTGTTAACATTAGCCAGATCTGCCTGTGCCTGTCTCAATGCTGCTTCTTGAACCAGATATTGCGCCCGTTGTTCTCTGTCGTCGATTTTTGCAATGAGCACACCTTTTTCCACATTATCACCGACTTGAACGAGCATACGTTCAATAACGCCAGTTGCGCGGGTACCAGTTTTTACAATGGCACCAACCTGCGGCTGAATGATGCCTGTGGATTTCAGCTGCACAGTTACACTGCCACGCTGCGCCTCGGCGACTCGCAATACGCGAGGGGAGCTGCTGTTTTGTTGCGCAACAAAGAACCATATTGCTCCAAACAGGAGCAATATAGCTATGAGCACAGATGGAAGAATAGCAGTCCGTTTACGCATTCATGTGTGTCCTTTTGCGTGTTGTGGCCAGTAAACTGTACTCTATATATGAGTATGATAGCTATTCTAAGAGATTGTGTAAGGGAATAATCATGTGCGGTGCAGGGGGGGGAGGACAGCAGGCAAAAAAAAAAGACCACTGAAAAACAGTGGTCTCTTATGGGCGTAATAGCGGTGATGCTAAAACTGATTGGTGGCGTATGCCGCGTTAAGCAGCGCGGTATATCTGCTGTCGTATCGTTTGTCGTCCTTTTGAAGGGACGCAGCAGCTTCAGCAGGCGGCAACGCCTTTGCGTAATTACGGTCTGTAATCATCGCGCTGAAAGAATCTGCAACAGCAGTAATTCTGCCGAACCAACCTATATCATCACCTTTAAGTTTGTTAGGGTACCCTGACCCATCCAGCCGCTCGTGGTGCTGCATAATAGCCTGCACCATTTCGTCGAAAGCAAAACCAAGCTTGTGTACCACCTTACCGCCTTGAAGGGCGTGTTCGATGATCTTTGCCCGCTCGTCGCGTTTAAGCGGCTCTGTTTTGGACAAGATAAAGGAAGGTACTTTTGACATTCCAATATCATGTAAAAGCAGCGCCAGTGCAACCTTGTCTAAATCTCTGCGTTTGAAATCCTTACGGGTTTCAAAGAAGAGCCAGAGTCCGGCAGTCGCAGTGTTAAAAGAGTGCGAACTGAGCGTATGCTCTTTCAGTGCTAGGCGACGCATGAAGAGCTTAATGCGGAACTTGTCATGAGAAAGAAACTCGGTGAAGACCATGACATCCTTGTACAATGTTTCAAACACTGGGCGTACAGGCTGGTCAATAAATTCTTCAAGACGGATG
The DNA here is from genome assembly GCF_009914765.1 of Halodesulfovibrio sp. MK-HDV. NCBI lineage: Bacteria > Pseudomonadati > Thermodesulfobacteriota > Desulfovibrionia > Desulfovibrionales > Desulfovibrionaceae > Halodesulfovibrio > Halodesulfovibrio sp. MK-HDV. The sequence goes on from NZ_WYDS01000021.1 coordinate 32,326, forward strand.
GTTAACGCCTGAATAATAACTTCAGCGATTTCAGTCTGTTTTAAGTTTTCATCAACAAGCACAAGGTCAAGCTGTTTGACAATATGCTTAAAGTAAACCGCATGGTCTGCTCGGGCTACAAACAGGCTTCCATTGGCACAGAGCTTGTGGACTTCATCTACCTGATCGTTGGAGAGTCTATGGCCTTTACGGCAATAGGTCTCAAGCGTGGCAGACTCATCTTTAAACACAAACAGATCCAATGGTGGCCTGTATTTCGGGAAGCTTTCCAGAATAGACTTAGCTATCTGGTAATACGCCTCTCTAAAGCTTTCGGAAGCAGCGGAGTGATCAGTTGTCATACTTACTTATGGTAGATTTTAACCAAGTTTGTACCCCTGGCTTGTCCTCCGGATTTTGGCTGTCCTGCAGTAATAACAACGCGATCACCAGCACGGAATTCAGGGGATGTTTCAACAAATGTTTCAGCCCTTTGTAGGTGGGCTTCAATAGATTTGTCAACCGGATCGGTTACAACACCCCATGAGAAGTTCAATGCACGACGAACATTTTCGTTTGGAGTCAGTGCGTGAACGAGCTGGTTCGGGCGGCGGGCAGACATAAGTCGAGCAGATGCGCCACTGTTGGAATGACATACAAGTGCTTTAGCTTCTACTTTTTCAGCCATGAGACATGCAGAGTATGCAAGGAAGTCCGGTGTGGACTGACCTTTGCTCGGAGTCATGTCGCGTTCCTGCTCAAAGTAGTATTTTTCTGCTTCCTGAGCGATGTTAGTCATGTACTTAACTGTCTGAACCGGGAAGTTACCCATAGCGGTTTCTTCAGAGAGCATAAGACAGTCAGTACCGTCGAGGATAGCGTTCGCTACGTCAGTAGTTTCTGCACGGGTAGGAACAGGGTTGTTCACCATGGACAGAAGCATCTGGGTTGCAACGATTACAGGTTTGCCTGCGCGGTTACATGCTTCGATAATGCGTTTCTGCATAGCAGGAAGCTGCGGAAGCGGGCACTCAACACCAAGGTCACCACGGGCAACCATGATGATGTCAGTAACTTCGAGGATTGCATCGAGGTTATTAACAGAATTCTGGCGTTCGAGTTTTGCGATAATTGGAATGTTCTTCCCAGCTTCGAGGATGATTTTTCGTGCTACTTCAATGTCTTCAGGAGTCTGAACAAAGGAGAGTGCGCAAGCATCAACGCCTAGACGCAGGCCGTCACCCAGGTCTTTCTTGTCTTTATCGGTCATAGCCGGAAGATTGATCGGCTTACCTGGAAGAGCAAGACCTTTACGGGAGGTCAGGAATCCGTCGTTACGACATTCGATCTCGAATGCGCCGAGGTCGAGTTTTTCAGTCACGCGGAATGGAAGTACACCATCTGCAAGGACGATCTTGTCGCCGATTTCCAGTGTTTCCATGATCGCAGGAACATCAAACGGGATAAATGGAAGTTGACGCACGTGTTCGGAACCTGAAGGGCCGAGTACAAGACGATCATGTTTTTTCAGCGTGTAGCTATCTTCGCTGAGCTGACCAATACGCATCTTAGGGCCGGAAAGGTCCTGAAGAATTGTAATAGGTGTGTCGTACTCTGTTTCGAGTTCGCGGATAAGTGCAATAAGACCTTCAAACATGGTTGCATCGCCATGAGAGAAGTTAAGCCTGAAAATTCGTACACCAGCTTCAATAAGTTCAGACAATTTCTGTCTGGAGTTACTGGCCGGACCAATGGTGGCAATAATTTTAGTTCTCATGGTATCGATATTTTGTGATTTGCGACATATTGTCAAGAGCTATTGAGGGGTGAAACCGGTTTTACTTTACATACGCCCAGTTACAACTTTGCGCGCTATCCCATTCTTATAATAGAGGGGGTGGTAAAGTGTGGTAAAAGGTGGTAGAGGTGACGTATGTATTTCAGAGGCCGATCCCACCGAAGTCTCGATAATAAAGGCAGAGTAATGCTGCCTGCTGCCTTTAGGGACATCCTTTTATCTCGCTCAGAAGGCGGGACTCTCATCCTTACTACCTATGACAGGTGTGTGATGGGATTCCCATTGCCTGATTGGGAAGAGTTCGAACAAAAATTCCACCGCCTAAAAAATCCATCTCTTAAGTTGCGTCATTTCCGAAGACTCGTTATTGGCGGAGCCGAAGAAATTATTGTGGACAAGCAGGGACGCATTCGAATTCCTGCCGACCATGTAGCTTATGGTGGACTTCAGAAAGAAATAGTGCTTGTTGGGCAGGGAAGCAAGTTCGAGATTTGGGATAACACTCGTTTTGAAGAGTTGATGACACTCAACTTTGATGACGTTGCCGATGAATTAACAGAAAGCGGGATTGATTTCCCGATTTAGGAATAAGGTGATTAGTAATGACTTCCGAACAGGATGGCGCACAAAACCAGCAAGTATGGGACGACCACGTTTCTGTATTGCTGAACGAAGTGATCGACTATCTCGACCCTAAGCCGGGTGGCTACTACTTAGATGGCACACTTGGTCTTGCTGGGCATAGCGAAGCTTTGTTGAAAAAAACTGAAGGAAAAGCGCATCTTCTCGGTATCGATAGAGATCTTGATACGCTTGAGCGCGCCCGTAAGCGCCTTGAGCCGTTTGGAGATAATGTTGTAACCGCTCATGCCAGATTCAGCGAATTTGAAATGGTTTTGCGTGATGTGAACTGGGACGAGCTGGACGGAGCACTTTTGGATATCGGTGTTTCTTCCATGCAGATCGATCAGCCGGAACGCGGTTTCAGCTTTAAGACAGAAGGCCCGCTTGATATGCGTATGGACCCGTCCGGTGGCATGCCGCCTGCGAGTTCTATTGTTAACAAGGCCACATACGAAAAAATTAAATTTATTATTGGTCGATACGGCGAAGATCCAATGTGTGGACGTATTGCAAAAGCAATTCTCGAAGCACGATCTGTCGCTCCAATTGAAACAACCACACAGTTAGCTTCAATTGTCGAAAAAGCGTATCCGGCCAAATGGCGTGCTAAATCCAGAAATCATCCTGCAACACGTACTTTTCAGGCGTTACGTATGGTGGTTAACAGCGAATTAGAAGAGCTTGAAGCATTCTTGAAACGCATTCTGGATCGCTTGCGCCCTGGTGGACGACTTGCGGTAATCACCTTCCATTCTTTGGAAGACCGTATGGTTAAACACATGTTCAAAGAAGAATCTACCGGATGTATTTGTCCGAAACAGATTCCTGTTTGTATTTGTAACCATACTCCTAACGTAAAGCTGATAACCAGAAAGCCAGTTACTGCAACCGATGAAGAACGTAAGTTGAACTCCCGTTCTTCCAGCGCAAAATTGCGCGTGGTTGAAAAACTGTAGCGAGAAGCCGATGGCAAAAAAGTTTGATGTATGGATTCTTGCATTGATCCTGTCCGGAGTGGTCACCTTAGCTCTATGTCTTACCACTGTGTGGTTGAACATCGAACAGGTGAACATGGGCTATGCTCTGAAAGAACTTCAGGTAAGCGTCAATAAAAAGAAAGCCCATACAGCAAGACTTCAGTTAGAACGGGACAACCTACTGTCTCCGTATAGGCTGAAGAAAGATGCCGCCCGACTTGGTATGCAAGCCGCTCAAGTCGGGCAATTAAGGCGCATGGCAAACAAACCTGTTAAGGATTGACGGAGTGGCCGTGGCTAAGGCAACGCGAAATAGATCACTTACTAAATCAAAAAGAACCGCCTCGGCGAACCGGGATTCTGCTCCACAAAAGCGGGACTGGAGCCGTGTGCGGTTTTTGTGCGTTGCAGTAGGTCTTGCACTAGTGTGGTGTTCCTTATGGGGACGCGCATATAGTCTTCAGGTTGTGGACACCCGAAATCTGAGTGGAAGAGCTCTTCGCCAGCACCTTACTTCGGAATTGGTTACAGGACGTAGAGGGAAAATTCTCGACAGGGACAACAGAGTTCTGGCGTCCACTCTTGCAATTAAATCCGTTTTTGTTCGTCCTTATGAAGTTGAAAGCCCGTACACCGTTTCTGTTCGTCTTGCCAGAATTCTTGGAGTTGATCCAAAGTACATTCGCAAGAAAATTAAAAAAGGTCGGAACTTTGTTTGGATCAAAAGAAAGATCGACGACAGAGCTTCTGCTGCTATCAAAAAACAAGGTTTGAAGGGTGTTTATCTTCAGACTGAATTTGGACGTGTATACCCTAACAAGATGCTGAGCGGTAACCTGCTTGGTTATGTAGGGATTGACGAAAAGGGGCTGGCCGGTATTGAATACGCGTTTAACAAAACGCTTACTGGTTCTTCTTCAAAATTTGTTGTGCAGCGCGATGCCGCAGGACGAAGACTCTTTTTACAGGGTGCAGAAGAAACGACCCCGCTCAAGGGTGATAACGTTACCCTGACTATCGATTCTGAAATTCAATTTTTTGCTGAACAGGCAGTGCAATATGCAGTGAATGCATATGATGCCAAATGGGGCGGAGCGATGGTTGTTGATGTTGCCAGTGGCGACATCCTTGCATGGGCTCAGGCTCCTATGTTCAACCCGAACGTGTTCGGGCAGTATTCTGCCAGTCAACGCAGAGATCGCATCTCGCAGGATGCTTTTGAAATGGGTTCGACTATCAAGCCATTTCTTATAGCAGCTGCATTGGAAGAGAACGTTGTTAAGCCGGACACGCTGTTTTTTTGTGAAAATGGCAGGTGGAAGCTTCATAATGTTCGCATCCGCGATACTAAAAAAATGCAGTGGCTCACTGTCAAAAAAGTACTGACGCATTCAAGTAATATTGGCACAGCCAAAATTGGACTCGAACTTGGTGCTACCAAGTATCGAGATTACCTTGTCCGTTTGGGATTTGGTAAAAAAGCGGCATTGCCGCTGGCGGGTCAGTCTACCGGCATTTTACGTCCATTAAATAGATGGACACAGGTAGACCTTGCCAACGCAGCCTTCGGGCAGGGCTTTGCTTCTACGATGCCTCAATTGGCAGAAGCGTTCCTTGTTCTTGCAAACGGTGGAGTGCGAAAACCGTTGCGGCTGGTAAAAAATTTTCCATTAAATGAAAAAGTACTCAAAGAAAATTCCCAGAGGGTTTTTTCAGAAGAAACAGCTCACACTGTACTCAAAATGATGCAGGACGTTGTTGATTCCGGTACCGGCAAAAGCGCTGCGATCTCTGGTGTTTCCATCGGCGGAAAAACAGGTACAGCGCAAAAAGCAAAGCGCAGTGGCGGGTACGGTAGCAAGTATACTTCTTCGTTCGTCGGGCTGGTTCCGGCGCAAAATCCGAGGTTCATCACATTAGTTGTAGTTGATGAACCGGCTAAAAACTATTACGGGAGCAAGGTTGCCGCGCCAGCGTTTAAAGAAATCGCAATGCGGTACATGGCTCTCAATGGCACATTACCCGACTTTGAAAAGTCCCGTATGCTCGCATCAGCAGCTCCATCGACGATTAAGCCGAAATACGGTGAAAGACGTTTTGGTGTAGGCGGCAAGCCTCAGGCTTCCAGTAATTCGGTTCCTGATTTACGGGGCAGATCTATACGCTTCGCAATGGAAGTATATGCGCGTCAGGGCATAATTCCTTCCGTAAAGGGTAGTGGAGCTTTTGTGAAAAAACAAAAACCGGCAGCGGGTGCAAAGTGGTCTGCCGGCAGTAAACAGCAATATACACTCTGGCTATCGGAGCAATCGTAATATGGCGCAGTCTATACCTATGGAACAGCTGGAGCAGCAAGTAGCAACTGGTTTGCTCACACTGCATATCGATTCCCGCAAAGTGACGCAGGGAGACGTGTTTATCGCGCTTCCAGGTGCCTCTTGTGACGGCGGGAAATTTATTGGAAACGCCATCGAAAATGGTGCCGCATACATTGTGTGCCGCAAAGAAAATATTCCAACAGACCCTGCAGACGCAGTGTTTGTTATTACAGAAGATCCTAAAGAAACTCTCGGCAAATTAGCCTCTGCCCGATTTGGCACGGCTGATCTTAACCTGAAACTGGTGGGTGTTACCGGCACAAACGGTAAGACAACTGTTACCAGTATTCTGGAATATCTCTTTGCTCAGGCAGGACGCAAGACCGGTGTTATCGGTACTGTTGCGTATCGCTGGCCGGGTACTGAGATAGTTGCCAACATGACGACACCGGACTGTTTAAAATTACATTCCTTGCTTTCCCGTATGGAAGCTGCCGGTGTTGAAAATGCATTCATGGAAGTATCTTCACATGCTCTGGATCAGAACCGATCAGCCGGAATTCATTTTTCCGGTGGTGTGCTCACAAATGTGACGCAGGATCATCTGGATTACCATGGTGATATGGAAACGTATTATGAAGCAAAGAAAAAGCTATTTACCGCAGTTCCTGACGTCGCAAAACTTGGCGTTGTGAATCTGGATGACGGTTACGGTAAGCGTTTATTACCGGAATTGACTAACGGTATCGGCTTTACGTTAACCGATCAAAAAATTGAAGGTTGCCGTATTCTGCGTGGCGATATTGTAGAATCTACCGTGGACGGTCTCAAACTCCATACCACTTTCGAAGGAAAGGAATGGACTATTGTTTCACCGATGGTAGGTACACATAACGCTTCCAACCTGCTTGCAGCAATGGCTGTAGGGATTGGAATGGGGCTTACCCCGTCACAGATGCAAAGCCTTTCTGGATACAATGGGGTTTGCGGTCGTCTTGAGCGCATTCCAACCAACAAAGGCATTTATGCTTTTGTAGACTATGCACATACCCCTGATGCGTTGGTGAACGTTCTTTCTGCTCTTCGTGAGACAGGATTTGAACGCATTATCACCGTGTTTGGCTGTGGTGGTGACCGTGACCGGACAAAGCGTCCGATTATGGGTGAGGCAGTAGCAAAAGGATCTGATGTCGCGGTGCTCACCTCTGATAACCCGCGTACAGAAAATCCCGATGCTATTCTCGATGATGTGAAGCCGGGTCTTGCTGATTGTAAAGAAGTGCACGTTGAAGTGGATCGTAAAAAAGCTCTCGAGCTTGCCGTATCCATTGCAAATCCTGGTGATTGTATTCTCGTAGCCGGCAAAGGCCACGAAGATTATCAGGTTATTGGCACAAAAAAAGTATCATTCAGCGATCAGGCAATTCTTAAGGAGTTGCTCTAGTGAAGTTAACGCTCGGTCAAATTCAGAGCGCAATGGGTGCTGTCGGATTTCTTGGTGACTCGGAAGATATGGCATTTATTGGCGTACAGACTGATAGCCGCGTGCTGAAGCGCGGTGAGCTGTTCTTCTGTATTTCAGGCGAGCGGTTTGATGGTCATAACTTTGCTAAAGCGGCTTTAAAACGCGGTGCATGCGGCATAGTGGCAGAACGTCCTCCTTTCTCTATGGATGAGATGATGGAGATGGAATGTCACGAAGGCGGCGTACCACTTTTGATGGTGCAGGATTGTGTAGTGGCTCTTGGAAGACTGGCAGCGTATCATCGCTTGCTGACCAAAGCTATTGTCACCGGTATTACCGGAACTGCGGGCAAAACAACTGTAAAGGAACTGCTTGCAGAAGTCCTTTCTGTCCGTGGTAGCACAGCTAGAAACCATCTTAATTTGAATAATCAGATCGGATTACCGGTGTCCATTCTTGGCGCAACTGGTGATGAAAAATATTGGGTTATGGAAGCAGGTATCAGCAAGCCGGACGACATGGACGAGCTTGGTGACATTTTGCGACCTGACCTTGGTATTATTTTGAACGTGGGTGAAGGTCATACAGAAGGTCTGGGTGACAAGGGTGTAGCTCACTACAAGTCGCAGCTTTTGAAATATGTTCAGCCGGGTGGTGTAGGGCTTGTCTCTGCGGACTATCCTGATCTGACAGAAGCATGCACTAAAAAGTTTGATGAAATGCGGTATTTCAGCACTAAAGATCCTGAGTGTGCGTATTACGCAGAGTACAGTGGGGCTGTCTCAGACATTCAGGGGAAATACTGTGTTAACTTATGTGGCAAAGAGTTTGATGTAATTGCTCCTTTCAGGGGCGCGTTTGCAGCTGAAAATGTAATCGCAGTGGCTGCTGCCGCAGACATTATCGGACTTAAGTCTACAGAAATAATTCAGGGTTTCGCGCAGGCAACATTACCGGAAAGACGGTTTAATTGTTCCCAGCGTGGTAACTGGCTTGTTATAGACGATTGTTACAATTCGAATCCGCTGTCTTGTGTCCGCGCGCTGGAAACAGCGTCTGAGCTGGCAGAAGATAAGCCGCTTGTTTTGGTATTGGGTGAAATGCTGGAACTGGGGGAGCAGGCTTACGAGGCACACAAAGACCTTGGCACAAAGATTACAGAATCTAATGCTGACGTTGTGTGCTGGATTGGCAAAAACAGCAATGCGGTGAAAGAAGGTCTTGATGAGACTAACTTTACCGGGGAATTCCACAGCGTGGAAACGCCGCAGCAATTTCTTAACTTGTGCAAAACGCTAGGTGTAAACGACGGAACCATTTTATTTAAAGGTTCGCGTGGTAATAAGCTTGAGCGTTTTGTTTCTGTGTTCTGCGACAATTTCTGTCGTTGTAGAACAACGGGGATTACTGGTGCTTTATAATCTGCTTTACCCGCTCAGCTCTGATCTGAGCTTTTTGAATGTATTTAAATACATTTCATTTAGAACTGTTGGGGCGTTACTTACAGCCTCATTCTTTCAATTGCTTTAGGTCCATATTTTATTAACTGGTTAAAAAAGGTCAAATGCGGACAGTACATTCAGTCAGAAGTAGCCTGTCATACCGGCAAAGCTGGTACGCCTACAATGGGCGGTATTTTGATCGCGTTTTCACTTATTATAAGTACCCTTTTATGGTGTGACTTAAGTAACCAGTATGTCTGGCTTACGTTGCTTGTATATATAGGGTTCGGCCTTGTTGGTTTTATGGATGACTTTACAAAGTTACGCCGTAAAGAAAATCAGGGACTGTCTGCCCGCTCCAAATTCTTAGGACAGATAATTATTTCCGGACTCGCGTTGTTCCTGTTGGTTCAACTTCCGGCATACTCCACTGAATTGTATGTTCCGCTCTTTAAAAATGTGAGTCCAGATTTAGGACTTTTCTATATTCCGTTTGCCATGGTCGTTATTCTCGGCTCGTCAAACGGTGTGAACCTTACAGACGGTATGGATGGCCTCGCCATTGTTCCGGCTGTTGTCACCGCACTTGTGTACGGCGTGTTCGTATACATTGCCGGTCACGCTGCTTTGTCACAATACTTACAAGTAGCAGCAGTGCCGGGTGTAGGCGAAATCACCGTATTTTGCGGAGCGCTTGTCGGCGCAGGACTTGGTTTCCTGTGGTTCAATGCGTATCCGGCACAGGTGTTTATGGGTGATGTTGGTTCTCTTTCCATTGGTGGCACTCTTGGTTTTATTTCTGTGCTGTGCAAACAGGAACTGATGATGGTTATTGTCGGTGGCTTGTTTGTTGTGGAAACACTGTCTGTAATTCTTCAGGTAGGTTCCTATAAGCTGCGCAAGAAACGAATATTCAAGATGGCACCTATCCATCACCACTTTGAAATAAGTGGTATTCCGGAATCTAAAGTCATTATTCGCTTCTGGATCATCTCGATCCTACTCGGCGTAATGGCTCTCAGTGTTCTCAAACTGCGTTAAGGAGTTACTCGTGGAATATAGACCACAGGTAGTCACACCAGGGTGCAAAGCCGTAGTTGTCGGTACCGGCCGTTCAGGTCAGGCCGCTGCAAGATTGCTGCATTCTCTTGGTGCCTCTGTACGCATTGTGAACATGAACGAGGAATCCGTTCCGGAATCCTTCCGTAAAATTATAGCCGAATGCGGGTTTGAGACCGCATTCGGCCCTCATACTTCAGAACAGTTTACAGGCGCAGATGTCGTAGTACCAAGCCGGGCGTTCCAATGCTCAAGCTTGCTTCGTTTATTCCTGAACAGGCTGTAGTGCTGGCTGAAATGGAACTCGCATGGTCATGCGTGCCTCATATTCCAGCTATTGCGGTTACAGGAACAAACGGGAAAACAACCACTGTACGTCTTTGCGATGCTATGCTTCGTGAAGCTGGAAAGCGTGTTTTTCTCGGTGGCAACATCGGGACACCGCTTAGTGAGTTTGTTTTGGAGCAGCAGGAAGCGGACGTTCTCGTACTGGAAGTTTCAAGCTTTCAGCTACAGACATGCCGCCATTTCCGTCCGACTGTCGGAGTGTTGCTTAATGTAACCGAAGACCATCTCGACTATCACAAAGATATGCAGGAATACACCGACGCCAAGTTACAACTGTTCTCCAATATGGAACAGAGTGACAAAGCACTGCTGGGTGAAGAAGCACAGAAGCTTGCTTCTGATAGTAACAACGCTGGACTACAGCGTGCCGAGCAGCATGTCTTTTCTGACACTGGTAGATTTGTGAAGGCTTCTCTTCATGGTGTGCATAACCGCTTGAATATGGAAGCTGCCTTTGCAGCGACCGAACAATTTGGTGTGACACTTGAGGATGCGCTTGCAGCAGTCGAAGATTTTTCCGCAGCACCGCATACATTGGAAACGGTTGCCAAAGGCCGTGGGATTGTTTTTGTGAATGATTCCAAAGCGACAACCGTTGATTCTGTCCGCGCTGCACTGGAAAGTTTTGCAGAGCCTGTTTTGCTTCTTGCCGGTGGTCATTACAAGGGCGGTGATTTGAGCTCTCTTGCGAACTTGTTGAAAAAACATGTTCGTGCTGTCGCACTTTATGGTGACAGTCGTACCGCTTTTGAATCTGCATGGAATGGTGTTGTGGATCTAGAGTGGCATGAATCTATGGAAGATGCAGCTCGATCACTAATGCACAAGGCGCATGACGGTGACGTAATGTTGCTATCACCTGCGACTTCCAGCTTTGACCAGTATGCAAACTACAAAGCACGCGGCGACGATTTTAGACGAATCGCCGGTGTTCTCAGCGAATAATTATAGATAATTGCCGGAGTATTCCGGCGAAGTGTGGAGTCATTGCATGGCTGATAAACGACAGGACACAACAATTTCGATGGACTGGATGCTTTTAATCGCAGTCCTATGTGTCCTTGCGTTCGGGCTGATAATGGTTCTGAGTTCCAGCGGTATTATGGCAGAGCGTCACTTTGGAAGTAAGTATCACTTCTTTCAAAGACAACTTATGTTTGCCGGCATTGGCCTTGTGGCCATGAGTATCTGTGCAATGCTGCCAAAACGTCTGATCTACCAACTGCATTATCCATTGCTTGGCATGTCAATATGTGCCTTGATTATTACACTTTCTCCGTTAGGAGTTAAGGTTAATGGTGCAAGTCGTTGGATCAGTGTTGGACCGTTTTCGGTTCAACCGATGGAATTCGCGAAGATTTCTCTGGTGCTGTACCTTTCATACTTTTTCAGCACCAAGCAGGAATTAGTCAAAACGTTTTCAAAAGGTGTTATCCCACCATTTTTAATAACTGCATTTTTATGTGCCTTGTTGTTGATTCAGCCGGACTTCGGCGGAGCAGCAGTACTGGCAGCTTTGCTCTTTTTCATGTGCTGGTATGGCGGTACTCGTCCATTGTACCTCGGTGGTTCCGGATTGCTTGCTTTAGGCGCCGGTTCCCTGTTGATTCTGCAATCTCCGTATCGTTATAGACGCTTGCTGGCATTCCTTGATCCGTTCAAGGATGCAGACAGCATCAGTTATCAGCTCGTGCAATCGCTTTATGCTTTCGGTTCAGGAGGCTTTAGCGGGCAAGGGCTTGGAGCAGGAAAGCAGAAGTTGTTCTATCTGCCGGAAGCCCACAACGACTTTATTATGGCCGTTGTAGGTGAGGAACTCGGATTTTTGGGCATGTCCCTCTTTTTCGTGTTGATGGGAATGGTGCTCTTCAGAGCCTTTACCATTTCCTACAAGCAGACCGAACTGCGGGATAAGTTTATCACTTTTGGACTGGCTCTTATTATCTCCCTTGGTGCTGTGTTGAACCTCGCAGTTGTTATGGGTGCTGCTCCTCCAAAAGGAATCGCCATGCCCTTCATGAGCTATGGCGGCAGTAACCTTATCGCAATGTTGCTCTGCACTGGTCTCTTACTGAATTTTTCCCGTTCCCAAGAAGAGCGCGAGAGTAGAGGTAGAAAATGAAACGAGTAGTATTAACCACAGGTGGCACAGGCGGGCATGTTTTTCCTGCTTTGGCTGTTGCCGAAGAGATTAGAAGACGTTTTCCAGAAGCCGAGTTTCTCTTTATCGGGGGACAGTACGGTCCGGAACGTCAGATGGTAGAAAAAGCAGGTATCCCTTTTGTGGCTCTTCCTGTTCGCGGTGTACTCGGTCGCGGTGTAAAAGCCATCGGCGCTTTTGTTGGACTTGGCATTTCAGCCCTTAAGTCCATGCGCATTATTCGAAAATTCAATCCGGATGTTGTAATCGGTTTTGGTGGCTATGCTGCTGTTGCCGGTTGCGTTGGCGGCAAATTATGCGGCGTTCCGGTAGCAATTCACGAACAGAACTCTGTTCCCGGCTTAACAAACAGATTGCTGAGTAAAGTTGCCAAGCGCATTTTTATCTCACTGCCGGATGAACAGGAATTTTTTGAACCGGATTACACAGTTTTGACAGGCAACCCTGTCCGTGCAGCCATTGCGGATATCCGTAGTGCTTCTAAAACATTGGACGCTGCTGCACCGTCTGTTTTTGTTTGCGGTGGTAGCCTTGGTGCTAAAGCTGTAAACAGTGCAGTTGTCGATATGTTACCGACATTGAAAAAGCTTGGCTGCACAGTCCATCATCAAACAGGCAAGACTGATTTTGAACGAATTCAGGCTGCGTATGCTGAAGGACGGATGGATCAATACATTGTTGAGCCGTTTGTAGATGACATGGCGGCGGCGTATACCGCAGCTGATTTGGTTATTTGCCGCGCAGGTGCAACGACAATTGCAGAATTGACAGTTGCCGGTAAGCCAGCACTCTATATTCCGTATCCTCATGCAACGCATAATCACCAAGTGCATAATGCCCGCTATTTGGAAACAAAGGGTGCAGCTGTAGTGGTGGAAGAACGTGAGCTTGACCAAAAAGATATGAATTCCATCGTGACTGAATTACTGACAAGCGACGAAAAGCTTCAGTCTATGAGTGTGGCAGCCAAAAAACTTGGTAGACCGGAGGCCGCAGCAAGTGTTGTGAGCTGTATACTGGATCTGCTGCCCAAATCTTCTCTTGAATCTCTGGTTCATCCTTATAATGAACCGGAAAAAAATGAATCAACGGATTAGAATATGATTTCTAAAATTAAAAATATCCACATGGTCGGCATTGGTGGCTCAGGAATGAGCGGCATTGCTGAAGTATTACTGAACCTAGACTTTAACGTAACTGGTTCTGATTTATCAAATGGTGCCCCTGTTCAGCGACTACGCGGACTTGGTGCAACCGTAAACATCGGTCACTCAGAAGCAAATATTACAGACGCACAGGTTGTTGTTCGTTCTACGGCTATCTCTGCCGATAATCCGGAAATTCTAGCAGCAGCACGAATGGGCATTCCTATTATCCCACGTGCAGAAATGCTTGCAGAGCTTATGCGCCTTCGTCTTGGTATTGCGATTGCCGGTACTCATGGTAAGACTACCACCACATCGTTGACAGCAGCTATTTTTGACGAAGCAAATACGGACCCGACAGTTATTATCGGTGGTCGCCTCAACGCGTATGGCGCAAATGCACGCCTTGGTGCCGGTGAGTTCTTGATTGCAGAAGCAGATGAGTCTGATGGTTCATTCCTGTGCCTGTTCCCGATCATTACTGTTGTTACCAACGTAGATTGTGACCATCTTGATTTCTACTCCGGACAGGAAGAAATCGATGCAGCTTTTGTTCAGTTTATGAATAGTGTTCCATTTTATGGTGCAAATATTGTGTGCGGTGATGACAAAGGCGTACAGCGTCTTCTTCCGCAGATTAAGCGCCGCGTGATCACATACGGTTTTGAGGAAGGGAACGATATTCGCGCAATTGAAAAGTCATGCGGCGAAAAATCTGAGTTTACCGTTGTTTTTGATGGAAAAGAACTTGGCGATGTTCTGCTTTCACAACCGGGACGTCATAATATTTTGAATGCCCTTGGCGCAATCGGCGTTGCTATTGAATCCGGCATTTCTCCGGAAAAATGTCTCTCCGGCCTTACCGGTTTCAACGGCGTTGGTCGTCGTTTTGAGCGCAAAGGTGAGCGCAACGGCGTTCTCGTTATTGATGATTACGGTCATCACCCTGTAGAAGTAGCAGCTACAATTCTTACAGCGCGTCAATGCTTCCCTGATCGTAGGCTTGTTGTGGCATTCCAGCCGCATCGCTTCAGCCGCACTCAGGCATTGTTCGGCCAGTTCTGCACCGCTTTCGAAGGTGTGGACAAGCTGTTGCTTACAGAAATTTATCCAGCATCCGAGTCTCCGATTCCTGGTATTAACGGTGAATCGTTGGCACACGGCATTCGTCAGGCATCTTCAACTAAAGTGGAATACTGCGAAGATTTTGAAGCAGTTTCTGCAAAGTTACCTGAAGAATTACAGAACGGCGATATCTTCATTACACTAGGCGCGGGTAATATCTGGACTGTTGGTCAGGGTTATTTGGACGGAGCGAACTAATGGCGATTACTGTTCATCAGGCTTTTTCCTTCAGTAAGCGTACAACGCTTCGCATGGGCGGCAGCGCCATTGCGGAAGTGGTGTTAACGCACGCTGATGACTGTGAACAGTTGCCGGATATTCTACATTCATTGGGCGGAGAGCCCCTCGTAATTGGACGCGGAAGCAATTTGCTTGCGAAAGATGGCGAGCTGCCAGTAGTGATTGTTAATCCTGCTGTTACCACTGATCCGGTTTGCATTGATGAAACCGATGATACTGTCACTGTACATGTCGGGGCGGGCTACCGCCTGCCCCGTTTTTTAAATTGGTGTGCAAATCATGGGTATGCAGGACTGGAAGGATTGGCCGGAGTACCCGGAACTGTGGGCGGAGCAGTGGCAATGAACGCCGGATCTTACGGTTGTGAGGTTGTAGACTGTTTAGAGTTTGTAGAAGTTTTCATAAAAAAAATTGGTACTGCAGTGTTCAAAAAAACAGATGTAGTATTACAGTATAGACATTTTTCTATTCCGACTGTAAATGAGCAGCCCGTTATTTTGAGTAGTGCCTTCAAGCTATATAAAAGCGATTCTCAAAAAATAAGAAAAGTTATCGATGATAATCTAATAAGAAAAAAGGCTACTCAGCCCGTTTCTGCACACAGCGCAGGGTGTGTTTTTAAGAATCCTGCGGAAGGCATTAGTGCTGGTATGCTTCTGGATAGGTCTGGATTTAAAGGGAAAATTTATGGTGGTGTTGCTTTTTCACCATTGCATGCAAATTTTCTTATCAACGTTAATAACGGCACAAGCAAAGAAGCATTTGAGTTGTTGCATATGGCGCAACAAACTGTTTTGGCCGATTCTGGGTATTCATTAGAGCTCGAAGTAAAAGTAATTGGGTAACGCACTATGGCTGCAAGAAGGCAAAAAAAAGCTCCTTATTCTTTAGTGAAGAAAAGCTATAGACGTCTGCTTTCCGATTTTATCCATGCAAAAGGTACTTCTTTGTTGCTTTCTTGGGCGATAACCCTCTTTACTGGATCGACATTTATTGTCATAATAAGTATCGGACTGTTATTCAGTTATCGTTCCATTACAAACAGTACTTTTTTTGCGGTGCAGAAAATTCAGATTTCTGGAAACGTTCGTTTGGAACAAGAAGACGTTTTGAATCTAGCTCATCTTAAAAATGGTGAGAACAGTCTCGCAGTAAATATTTCCGATATAGAGTACAAACTGCTTCGCAGCCCTTGGGTTGAAAACGTATCAGTTAAGCGTCAGTTACCGGGTAATCTTGCAATCACTATTGATGAGCGCAAACCAAGGTACTGGATGCGGCAAGATAATCGTATTGTGTATGCAGATGAAAAAGGAAACCCCATTGACTACGTAGGCACGTATAAATTTGCCTCCCTTCCTTTTTTATCTGTAGAAGCCGGCACAGAGTATCTATTGCAGCGTTTACCACAATTGGTGGCAGAACTGGATTCTTCTAGACTTCCAGTTTCATCACAAAAAGCTGCATGGATTAAACTGAGTTTGAGCGGTGGCATTACGATGTTTCTGGAGTCAGAAAATATTATGCTGAGTATTGGCGTAGAAAACTGGTCTTCTAATGTGCGTCATTTGGTCGCCACCATTGACGACCTGAAACGACGTAGCGAATTTGCAAATGTTCGCAGCATCAAGGCGGAAGATAAAAACGTCTGGGTGAATACTGGGATTACGTCCAAACCGGCAAGCTAGATAAAGAGGAGTGTTGCATGTCTAAGTCCGACCTCATTGTGGGCCTTGATATTGGAACGACAAAAATTTGTGCCGTAGTCGGAGAACCTTCTCCGGGCGGGGTCGATATTGTGGGCATTGGAACCGCTCCATCCACTGGTTTGCGTAAAGGCGTGGTGGTAAATATCGAGCAGACCGTACAGTCAATTAAGAAGGCTTTGGAAGAAGCTGAATTAATGGCAGGGTGCGAAATTGCTTCAGTATATACCGGCATTGCCGGCAGCCATATAAAAGGCTTCAACAGCCATGGTGTGATTGCTGTAAAAGGCGGCGAAGTTTGTAGCCGTGACGTTGAGCGAGTGATGGATGCAGCAAAAGCTGTAGCTATTCCACTTGACCGCGAAGTAATTCACACATTGCCACAAGAATTTATTGTTGATGATCAGCACGGAATTGCTGATCCGCTCGGCATGGCGGGCGTTCGCTTGGAAGTTCGGGTACATATCGTAACAGGGGCAGTGACAAGCGCTCAAAATATTGTTCGTTCTTGTCACAGAAGCGGCCTTGATGTTTCCGATATTGTTCTCGAAGCTTGGGCGTCCTCAAAAGCCGTACTTACCGCAGAAGAAAATGAAATTGGTGTTGCACTAGTAGATATTGGTGGCGGAACTACCGATATTGCCGTATTTGCAGATGATTCTGTTAAACATACAGCGGTCATACCGATGGGTGGACAGAATCTTACCAACGATATTGCCTTTGGTTTGCGTACTCCAATGGTGAGTGCGGAAAAAATTAAGATGAAGTACGGCTGTGCACTGGCTGAAATAGTGCAAGGTGATGAAGTTATCGAAGTGCCGAGCGTTGGCGGTAGAGAACCAAGAAAACTCTCTCGTCAGGTTTTGGCAGAAATTTGTGAACCACGCATGGAAGAGATTCTTACTCTCGTTGATCAAGAGCTAATACGGTCCGGTTTTAAGAATCTTATTGGTGCGGGCATTGTTCTTACTGGTGGCACTTCACTTATCGAAGGCTGTCAGGAACTCGGTGAGCAAATCTTTGGATTGCCAACCCGTATTGGGTATCCGCGCGGTGTGGGTGGTCTGAAGGATGTAGTTAACAGTCCTAAATTCGCAACAGCGGTTGGACTACTTAACTACGGTTCTGAGAAAGAAGATTTCGATATTCACTTTAGTAGCAGCAGTCCAAAGCGTGAAAGCTCTACATTCAATAAAATGCTAACGACAATGAAAAAATGGTTTACAGATGTCTCTTAGACGCTCCTGTAACTAATAATACGTTAATGGGTCTACAAGTAACCTAGGTATTGGCAAAAGGAGAGGCGTATGGAATTTCATGAAATTGAAAACGACAGCCAAGCGAAGATTAAGGTTGTCGGGGTTGGTGGCGGCGGAGGCAATGCCGTCAACAACATGATAAGCTCCGTACTAAAGGGTGTTACGTTTATTACTGCAAACACTGATGTACAGGCGCTTAACAATTCTCAGGCAGAAGTTAAAATTCAACTTGGTGATAAGCTCACAAAAGGTTTAGGTGCAGGCGCGAATCCTGCAGTTGGCCGTGAAGCTGCACAGGAATCTATTGATCAAATTCGTAACGCCATTGGCGAAGCGGATATGGTTTTTGTTACCGCAGGCATGGGTGGTGGCACCGGTACTGGTGCAGCACCAGTTATTGCTCAGGTAGCAAAAGAGATGGGCGCTTTGACTGTTGGTGTAGTAACCAAGCCTTTCTTCTTTGAAGGCAAAAAGCGTCAGGAAGCTGCGGATGCCGGTATAGAGGCATTCCGTGAGCACGTAGATTCTCTCATCACCATCCCTAACGATCGTCTGCTTTCTTTGGCTTCCAAAAAAGCAACCTTCGTAGAAATGCTTAAAAAAAGCTGATGAAGTTTTATACTTCGCAGTTAAAGGTATTTCCGACCTCATTATGGTTCCGGGTCTTATCAACCTTGACTTTGCTGACGTAAAAGCAGTCATGGGCGAATCCGGTCTTGCTATGATGGGTTCCGGCAGTTCTATTGGTGAAGGCCGTGCTCGCGAAGCCGCGATGAAGGCAATCACCAGTCCACTGCTTGAAGATGTATCTATTGACGGAGCTCGTGGTGTTCTGATGAACATTACTTGTGGTCCAGATCTTACTATTGATGAAGTTAGTGAAGCAGCTGGCGCAATTCAGGAAGCAGCACACGACGATGCACGTATCTTCTTTGGTACTGTATTCGACGATACTGTTGGCGATGAAATGCGTATTACAGTTATTGCTACCGGCATTGATACTATGGACACTGGAACACAGGGAAACGGATCAGGCGTTGCGATTAACAGCAATGGTGCGCGCAGCGTAACGTCTCTATCATCCGCCCGTGCAAGTGCACCACGTGCTGAAGCTGCCCCTGCTCCGCAGACACAGGCATACCAAGCTCCTCAGTCACAGTCATATCAGGCTCCACAGGCTCAGCCTGTTCAGGCAGCTCCAGTGCAGGCTCCTCAGACACAGCAGGTATATACTGCTCCGTCTGCTCAGCCTACTCCGCAGCCACAGCCAGTTCAGCCTGTACAGCATGTTCAGCAAGCTCAGCCAGTACCACCAGTACAGACTCAGCCAGTACAGACCGCTCCAGTACAGCCGGTTCATCCAGCTCATGTAGCGCCCGTACAGCCAGTTCAGCATGCTCAGCCAACTCAGGCTGCACCGCAGCCTGTTAGAGAGCCACAGCCAGTAGTTACTCCTCGTGTAGAGCCAAAGATGGATATTACCCATCCAGAGCCAGCACGTGAGGGTTACGACTTTAAAGCTGATGACACTAACGTGCCAACGTACATTCGCCGCAGTGCTCAAGCAGCACAGCGCGCCCATAAAGTACGTCACGCTCACGAACCAGGAAAAGACACTTTCGTTTTTGAAGAAGATTTCGAAATTCCGTCTTTTATTCGTAAGCAGGCCGACTAGAAAAAAATTAGGCGCACTTTTGTGTGCCGTGAAATCTTATAGACAGATTCGTTCTGTTAAAAACGTACCGTTCGGGGGAAGGGGCGTTCTATAAGTTTTCGCTTGAGATAGTAGACCCTGTCTCTGAGCAGTACTCACGCCTCTCTGCTTAGAAACAGTTAAAAACGCTGTTCAGTTAATCTGAACAGCGTTTTTGTGTGTGCATATATATCGCAGCTAATTGTGTGTAAGTAGTTCGCTATTTCTTGCGTTTTATATGAAAAACAGCGCGCCCTTCTGCCTGAACAGTGTCTGGAGTTGAAGCACTGTAGAGTCGCACATGGACATTCGCAATAGAGTTTCCAAGCATCCGCACTTCGCCTTCTCCTATCAAATCTTCCAGCATTGCAGGGCGTTGATAGTCCACACGCAGGTCAATAGTTGCGGTCTTATCTTCTGGGCCGAGGTGTGTCCACAAAGTAGATGCTGCAACAATATCAACAAACATAGAAGATATACCTCCATGTAAGATTCCGCGCTCCATGTTCCCGCCAAACTGTTCCTTGTACGGAAGGCGTAGCTTTATGAAACCGGGCTTAGCATCAATTACTTGGATGTTAAGGAATCGGTGAAAGGGGCTGCCGGATTCAATAAAGTCGATAAGTTCGTGATGAATGTCTTTCATGCAAGTAGTGTATGTAGAAACGGCATTGTCTGCAATTGTCTAGATTATTATAGATGGCTTGAAGTGAAGCAGGCGCGAAGCGCTTTGTTGCCTTCGGCGAGGGGGCTTTGCCCTCCACCCACGAGGGGGACGCCCCCTCGACCGCGAGTTTGTATCGTTTAGTTATACGTAAGCAGCTTTCGCAATAAACAATGTTCATATAGGTCGATGTGTTAGGTTGATGAATCCTAACTATTAAGTTTCCATACAACAAGAGCTCAGAACTATTGGTAAGTTCTGAGCTCTTGTTTTTGTATATGGACGGAACGTTAATCGCGTTGGGTGGTTTATTGTTGTGTTTTTGTTATCAGCAAACTTTCATCCGTTAGAGAACGGCGAGTGAGCTATTCAATACAGTTGAGTTTAGAAACGGTTGTCCAATCTTGAACTTGTGCTTCTCTGTAGAGGCGCTGAAAGTTACGGGTCACTTTTAAGCGTGTGAAGTACGGAATATAAAGATTAATCTGACTACGGTAGATACGACGGTTTTTCTGAAAATCGATAAGCACCGGAGTATGGTCATCTTTCACGAGCACATTTCTGCGTGCAACGCCGAAGTGATCAAGGGAATGTTTAAAAAACACATCACGTCTAAGTTGCTCCAATTTGCAGAAGAAAGCATCAGGAAGTGGAGTGCTCTTGTAGTGATCAAGACTTGGCGCAGTGGAACCGTCGGCAGTTATGACGCGCTCCATGACTAAACCGCGAACACCGATGGAGGTCATTTGCATACCTTCCATGCGCACAAAGTGTTTTTTGAGTGCGTCAGGCACGCAATTAATAATCTTCTGATAGTTAGCGTACTCAAATTCAAGCATGTTATCGATGCCGTATTTCTTTTTCGCTACCAGATTAGGATCAGGTTTTTCACCTTGATATTTGCGGTGTGGTGCAAGCACTTTAACGCACATGTTAGGTGCATCTTTTACAACATAAATGTTGCTCCAACCGCCTACAGAAGAAATCAATTCGCCAAGTTCAATCATAAATGCTCTCTATCGTCTCTTTTATTAGTCGTAAATCAAAGTGGGGTTGTAGCCCCTTGCGAAACTCTTAGCAAGCATCTCCTGATTCTCGTTCCTCACATCGTATAGTTAAGCAAGAGCGGGTTAATATCTAACTAATATTTCTAAATAAGTCGTTTCGCAAAAAACGCAGTCGAGAGGGCGTCCCTCTCGCGGGTGCAGGGCAGAGCCCTTGCCCCTCGGAGAGTCGTCGAAGACAAACATGTTGGCCATTATCACAACTTAGCAGCATAAAAAAAAGCCCCGCAATGCGGGGCTTGTGATTACCTGTGTGCCATTTGGCGAAGTCTGCTTACGCGTTCTTCAATTGGCGGGTGTGTGCTAAAGAGTTTAGCCATGTTTGCGCCTGCAAAAGGATTAACAATAAACATGTGAGCGGTTGCCTGATTGCCATGTTGCATCGGTACGCGCTGCGAATAGGCATTAAGTTTTTCCAGTGCGGATGCAAGATAGAGCGGGTTACCAGCAAGACGTGCTCCTGTGTCATCTGCGAGATATTCGCGAGAGCGGGAGATTGCAAACTGGATGAGGCTAGCTGCGACTGGTGCCACAAACGCAAGCAGCAGCGCTGCAAACGGATTTGAACCTTCTTCATCGTCACCACTTGCAAATCCGAAGATTGCGGCAAACTGCATGAAGTTAGCGATGCTGACGATGGCGGTTGCCATTACACCAGCAATGGACTGGATCAGGATATCGCGGTTGGTAATGTGTCCAATCTCGTGTGCCAGAACACCTTTGAGCTCTTCAGTAGAAAGAAGCTGCATGATGCCTTGAGTAACGGCTACAACACCGTGTTCAGGGTCACGACCTGTGGCAAATGCGTTTGGTGCCTGTTCGGGGATTACACAGATACGCGGCTTAGGGATACCAGCTTTATGTGCGAGTTCGTCTACGATCTGATGAAGCATAGGCGCGTCGTGCGGGCCTACTTCTTGTGCGCCGTACATACGAAGAACAATTTTATCTGAATACCAGTAGCTACCAACGTTCATGAAAAGTGCCAGAGCAAAAGCGATTATGATTCCGCCTTTACCGCCAAGTGCACCGCCCAAAACGATAATAATACCGGAGAGTAGGGCAAGTAACATCATTGTTTTTAAGTTGCTTGTCATTGTTCTCGAGTCTCCTTACGAAAATGATCAATGGCCTGAATGAATATGAATAAATTTCTTTATCTGGAATGTATAAGACGTGCCAGAAGAAAGGCAACCTTTCGAATGGAAAAGGTTGCCTAACATACTTAAATTGTTTCTTCTCTTAATATAATAAGAGGGGGTGTTATTTGTTGAATATCATCATATGGAATTTGCGGATAAGCTCCGGCGTGGCATCTGAGTACCAGTGACCTGTGAGTACGGCGATTCCATAGAATATTAACAGAATGGCAAGACATCCGCCGGCAATAGTTGCGAAGGGAACCTTTTTGTTGAATGTGCGAACCGTGAGACAATCGTTGACTGGACATACGCCTACGCACTCTGCACAGCCAACACATTCTGGAGAATGCACTGCCTTGCGTTCATCAACATGGATAGCGGCCGGACATATTTTTCTACATTTACCGCAGGATATACAGGTGCCTGCTTCTCGTGTGATTGCTGTCGGGCTGAATGTTGAACAAATCCCAAGCAAAGCGCCGTATGGGCATAGAAATCGGCACCAGAAGTTGCGGATAAAAAGAGAGATGATGGCGAGAACTGCAATGACAATCAAAGTTGTTGCAGACGGGGCTAGGAAAAATGCCAGCATTTTGGAGTCAGCAACATAGTTGTACGGAAGGGTCAGAAAGCTGCTGATCTGGCGGGTACTCATGTTGATGACAATGAAATAAACAAATCCGCCGAGTATAATGTATTTGGGGATAGATAGAATGCGAGCTGCTTTAACGGGCAATTCTTTTTGAAATTTTAGTTTGCGACCGAGCTGTTCTGTAAGGTTGGAAATGAGACCTACAGGACAAATGTATCCGCAGAAACTTTTCCGAAAAAGAAGCGCCATCCAGATGAAGGCAAAGAAAAGCGTTAATCCGGCAGGGTGAACCATGTCCCACTTATTGGTGAGAATAAACTGTTTTGCTGCCATGAGTGCGCTGATAGGAAGGAATGCTTCAACAGAAGGCGGCTTTGGGACGAATGCAGATGATTGTCCTGTTGCCCATATGAAATGCTGAAAGAGGCGGTAGCCAATAAAGAGACAGAAAAAGAGAAAAAGATACTGAATAACGCGCCGTAGGATATGGGGCGTTACAATTTTTTGAGACATCGTCTACAACCTCGTCTACTTTTGGTGAAAAAAACAGTAATTCTGGGGAAAGAGTACATCTGTAATGCTTTAGTCATCTGTCGGTTAGCTGACAGATGTTTTTTATATGGAGGGCTTTGGAGCCTGTGGTGATGCCTCCGGCGGGCAGGCTTTGCCTTGCATCCACAAGGGACACTGTCCCCTTGACCCCGATTAGGTTTGATCTTTTTACGTCGGGATAAATTAGTTGGTTGGGCTATTGAGACCCGTACTCGCCGTAATAAAAGATTTTCCCAGTAAATTTTGAAGGCGTGTAGTAGCGACTACAACACTTAGTATTAATGCTATGTGATTGGAAAAGTTATTTTTTAACCTGTTATGTGAAATGCTATTAGCAGAGTTAGGTGGATCACTAGCAAAATATTTTCTCACACTATGCGAACTTCTGCGTGCTTGCTGTGATGCAGGCCACAAAAAAGGACATAAACTGCATGAGTTCATGTCCTAAAATAGACCGGTATTCCGGTCAACCAGTACCCATACGGTACGTGGTTGCGGTTACTAGCTAGTTTTTTTGATGAAGTATAATGCACCAAATACTGCTACCATTCCGAGAAAAAAGAAAATAAAGTCCATTCTGTCACTCCTTGTCTGTTGAGCCTGCCAGCTCTTGAAATTTCTTAGCCCACGCAGGATACATACTGTAAATCAATGAGATTCACAAGAAGATAGAACCGGCAGAAGCGCTGTAATTCCTTGGGGGAGAAGCGGTTAGACCGTGATTTCTGCGAACGCTTTAGCTGATTCTTCAGCGAATTTGCATACGAGAGCTTGGCTTTTCCTACCTGTAGAGTCTTCTACGCCCGTATGAGCATCAACACCTGCCGGTTTTACAAAGCGGATGGCGTCCGCAACATTTTCAGCAGTTAAGCCGCCTGCCAGAATAACAGGGTGCGGTGACTGCTGAACGAGCAGGGCAGAAATATTCCAGTCGTGCGTTAAGCCAGTTGCACCGTCTGCTCCGGTTTTTGGATTGTGCGTGTCAGTAATATACGCATCAACATACGGGGCAGTCTCGGCAACAGCTTGTAACAGGGCTTCTTTGTTGCTTCCATCTGCCTTTACCACCAGTGATTTGATGACGTAAAGATTTGGCGCGATGGTTGCTAACTTTTGCAACTCCTTCAGATCAATGTGACCGTGGAGCTGCACATGGGTAACGTCTAGTTCTTTGCAGAATTGGGCAATGTCTTTTGCTTGAGCCAGATATGTAATGCATACGGGAAGAATGTCTGCACGAGTTGTTTGGATGATAGCGCGAGCTTCATCCTCCGTAATGTCTTCTTTATTAACCGGTAAGCGTAAAGGCAGCCCCACACAGTGCACGCCACAATCAGCAAGCATGTGTGTTTCCTGCACGTCGTGGACTCCTGCAATCTGTATGAGGCTGTGGAATCTGGAATGTTTATTCAGCATACGTGTCAGCTAAAACGGACGTGAATGCATTTTTCGATTTTTAAAATAGACACTCTCGGTGTACCCGAATTTGCGTGCGTGCTCTTCGAGTTTGTCGAAGTTGAATGCAACAGACATGGTTGAGTGTGCGTCGGAACCAAATGTAATCGGCAATTCAAGACTGCTTGCGATACTCATGATGTTTTCGCATGGGTAAATTTCCTGACACAGTTTACGAATACCGGCAGAAGAAATTTCCATGGACATTCCTGCATCACGAACCGCAGTAAGTGCTTTGCGTACTAATGCCTGTGCTTTTTCTGTAGCGATCCATGTAGAGAACTGATCGCAGGAAAAAATTTTAATGATGTCCGGATGAGCAATGGTGTCAAAAATACCTGTTTCAGCCATGGTGGTCATGGTGTCGTAGTATTTCTCATAAATTGCGACCAGCTCATTTTGGTGCAGTGATTCCCAGTCAGCTTTCGCGTAATCAAATCCCCAGTTTTCCAGAAAGTGGATGCCGCAGAGAACATAGTCGAAGTTATGCTTCGCAAGTTCAGATTTAATGAACTCTTCGTTCCCTTCCATCCAATCCATCTCAATACCCAGCAGAACAGTAACTCCGTCATTATTGTCTTTCAGAGCTGTCACTTTTTCAATGTAGGTGTCCCAATGTGCTGCTAAATGCTCTCTGTATTCTCGTGGGTAGCTCATAGCGAGCGGTCGTGCAGAATGTTCAGAGAAGCCGAATACACGAATCCCTTTTTTTACGGCAGCCTCGTACATTTCTTCAGGTGTGGCTTTGCCGTGGGAGTACAACGTGTGTATGTGGGTATCAACGGAGATCATAATAGTCCTAGATTATTGTTTAGGGTTTTCCACAACAATGGCGAATGCTTTACGTACAGAGTCTTCAATTTCTTTGTCTCGGACTGGGTCGCGCAAAACAATTGTCCCCTGTTGTGCATAGCGTGCAGGGAGAGAATTGAGCGATAATGCATAGATGTCGAACAGGTCTTTTTCAGATGGTTTGTAGTATGGAGGGGTCTCCATAACTTGTTTCATAATCTTGATTACGCGCGTTTCATTTCTGTTGCGGATTTCAAGAAAATCTACATCGTTCAGAAGATATTTTTCGTTGGCCATATGCGCCCCTTGCATGTTTTTTCATAAAATACACAGAATGCGGGTAGCTAGCAACGAATAACACCCATTAAGCAAGTACTAACAGTTTAGTCTTGTTGAAATAGTTGGATAAGCAATGAGCCCGTAGAGTTGTGACTCTGCGGGCTCATTTTATATTAAGGCTCTAGCTTGGGGACTAATTTAGCTATGAAAGTTTTTTCTGCATCCGTGCGCGAAGCATAATTGCAAGAAAGTTCATGCTCAATACCAGTGCAATAAGCACAAGGGATGTGCCGTACTGCAAAGGTCTTGTCATCTCAATATCTGTACCGGCAGTAGCGAGAACATAAATGTGGTATGGCAATGCCATGACACTGTCGAAAATAGACTGTGGCAGCAGTGGGGAGAAGAACATTGCGGCGGTGAACATAATTGCGGCAGTTTCACCGGCTGCGCGTCCGACAGAGAGGATTGCGCCAGTTAAAATACCCGGTGCGGCGACTGGGAGTACAATGCGGTAGATTGTCTGCCACTTTGTTGCACCAAGTCCTAAAGAGGCTTCACGGAATGTTGGGGATACACTTCGTAATGCTTCTTCTGAGGCTCCGATGATAAGAGGAAGAACAAGTGCTGCAAGTGTAAGCATTCCCGCGAGGAGTGAAACTCCCATCCCAAGAACTGTAACAAAGAGAGACAGGCCGAATAACCCGAACACAACAGAGGGAACACCTGCGAGATTGTTAATTGCCAGCCTGATAAGGTGAACTGTTTTGCCCGGTTTTGCATATTCATGAAGATAAATGGCAGTGGCCACACCCCACGGCAAAGCGATAAGCATTGCACCGTATGACAAAGCTATTGTCCCAAGAATACAAGGGAAAATGCCACCTTCTGTCATGGCGTTACGCGGGCTCTCGAGCAAGAACTCTAATGAGATGGCTGGCGCACCGTAATATAGTACAAAACCACAGATGATTGCTAACGCAAGTGCGTTAATGGCTACACTCATCTTGAATAAAGTGAACATACATTTTTGAATGAATTGGCGCATCGAGCGTGTTCCGGAAAAATTCGGAGTAAGCTGTGTCATGGATGTTCCTGTAGCGTCTGCTAATTGAGACATACTCTTCTCCTCGTTGCTACAGCGTAGCCGTACCTACTTGTTTTTTCTTTTCTGCAATATAAGCTGCAAGAATATTAAACATCAGTGTGAACAAAAACAGAACCATGCCAGTTGCAAAGAGTGCATAGTAATGCTCGCTCTGGAATGGAGCTTCTGCCATTTCTGCTGCAATAGATGCTGGCATTGGGCGTACTGGATCAAAAATGGATGAAGGCGCCATTGCAGCACCACCCGCGACCATCAGAACAACCATGGTTTCGCCGATGGAACGTGCCATTCCGAGAATAACAGCAGTACTGATTCCCGGGAGGGATGCAGGAATGACTACACCCGAAATAGTTTGCCATTTTGTGGCGCCAAGCGCGAGGGAAGCAGCTCTTAGTTCTTCAGGAACACTAAATATGGCATCTTCTGCAATGGATGTGATTGTTGGTACTGCCATGAATGCCAGCATGACAGATGCGTTGAACAGGTTGAGCCCTGTTGCAATGCCGAACCATTCCTGAAGCAGGGGAGCAACCACAACCATACCGAAAAATCCGATAACAACAGACGGAAGCGCTTGCAGCATTTCCACAAGGGGTTTGATGATACTGCGCATGCGCGGGGTGGCTATTTCTGCAAGATAGATCGCCGTCATCAGTCCTAAAGGAATGGCAATGCATGAAGAAAATGCTGTTACAGCGAGTGACCCCGCGATCATTGGCAAAATGCCGAAGTCCGCAGGATCGTCTGTGGGGTACCAGAATTGACCGAATAAAAAATCCGGAACAGATATCTGGTTAAAAATGGGCAGCCCCTCCTTAATGAGAAACACCATTATGAGGGTGAGAACGAGAATACTCGTAGAGGCAATGGCAAAGAAGCTGCCGTGGATTGCCATTTCCTTATGTTGTCTTGAAATCCGCATAGTATGTCCCCAATAGTGCAGATGCATGAAGCCTGCCTTTCCCGATGGGATGGAAAGGCAGGCAGATAGGCTTGGTGGCTTTCCTAACGGCGGATGAAGCCAGCCTGCTCGACGATATCTTGACCTTTCGGAGAAAGGATAAATTCAACGAGCTGGTTTGCTGCAGGTGCAGGTGCAGCAGAAGTGTAAATTTGTAAGGTACGAGCCACTGGGTACGATTTGTCTTTAGCAGTGGTTGCGCTGCCTGTAACACCATCTACAGAAAGTGGTTTTACTGTACTGTTGATGTAGCCGATGCCGTCGTATGCGATGGCGTTTTTGTTTTTAGAAACAGCCTGCATTACTGCACCGGAAGAAGCCTGAAGCAATGCACCCGGGAATACGCGTGCTTTCTTCATGATGATCTTGTGCCAGGTTTCGTATGTGCCGGAAGATGTATCACGGGAGATAACGATGATCTTGCCGTCTGCGCCGCCAACTTCTTTCCAGTTAGTAACCTTGCCTTCGTAGATAGCTTTAAGCTGGGCAGAGGTAAGGTTGCTGATTGAGTTGGAAGGGTGAACAATCGGGATAACCGCATCAAGAGCGATAATGTGTTCAACTGGTTTGAGGTCTTTAGAGTTGGCAAGCTTGATTTCTTTGCCTTTCATTTTACGGGATGCCATGGCGATATCGGTGGTGCCATCGAGAAGCGCCTTAATGCCGTTTGAAGAACCGCCACCGGAAACAGCGACAGGAGTGCCGGTTTCAGCGATAAAAGCTTCAACAGCTCGTTGCATGATAGGTAAAACAGTTGTGGAACCTTTTACTGTAACGGCGTTAGAAGCCATAGCAGGTGCAGCAAAACTGATTACTAAAAAAGCAGAAAGAATATAGTACCAAGAACGCATAGTGATTCCTCCAAAATTAAAAGCAGTAGATTAAAAGCGCAAAATTAAACGCGTAGATGTTTTCGTTGCGTTGGAAGGAAACTAATTAACCTGTGTTACGGAAGCGTGTCGCATGTTGTACAAGTCTGTGACGCAATGTTATAACTATGTGCCATCGATCTTTTATCTGTAAAAACAAAAGGATGGAGACAATTGTCTCCATCCTTTTGTTTCTAATATGGTTGTAACGGCTATGAAAGCGATAGGTTTACAAGGCTTGCAATATCGCGGATATGCGGGTCATGCTGTTTCTCTAGCCACAGGAAGTAGAGTAGGCGATCTGTAGGGGCATTGGGGAAAAGCTCTTTTGCCCGTTCAAGGATGCCTGTAGCTTTAAAATATGTTGGATCATCTTGGGATAGCATTTCAATAAGCTTCGTTTCAACTTTATCCATGGTGATCGTCGGATCGAATTGTTTGCGGGTAATCCATTCATGAATGTATTTACGCAAGCATCCCATTTGTTCCGTTTTAAGTTGTACTTCACAATGTTCTGAGAAGATGTACCCTTCGATGAGTGCCGGGCATACAATATTCCACAGGTGACCGGCTGGCTGATCATACTGGCTTTCTGTCCATGGCTCAAAAAGTACTGTGGCATCGAGCCCCAGCGGGGTGTATGTTTCTACAAGCTGGTCAAGAACATGTTGAACAAAGTGGGCGGCGATTGCTTGCCGCTTATTTCGAGGAAGGGCAGTGTAAATACAGCTTTGTCCGCCCTTACCCTCGATGGTGGCAGTTACGGTGGAGCTGTTCATAAATCCTGAGGGAAGTTTAGCGTATTGCCATGTCAGGTGAGTACCTATCGTTGAGTCTTTCCAGTAGATGACGGCGTTGCCGGAATAATGGTTACCTTCAATTTTATCAGGTGTAACTTTGATATTAATATTGTTCCACGTGACTATGTAGGTTTTCTCTGTTTGCGGAAACTCGTTATCATTATTAAGCAGAAGCAGAGCTTGAAGCAGTATGGACGCTTCAGATTCCCTGCGCGGAAGAATACGACCGAACAGTAATTCTTTGCCGGTCTCGTGTCCTTCTTTGTTGGAGATGGCATCTGCCAGAATTTCTGCAAAATCATCAAGTCGAGTGTGCCCTTCAAATTCTGCTAGAATATCCAATGCATGTAAGGCAAATGACAATGCATTTTTTCCTTCGATGCGGGTTATTTCATCAAAGAACCATGCGCAACTTGCAAAGCCGGAAAGTGCTTGTTCCTGCATAAACAGCAGAAGCGTCGCCTCATGCTGTTGCTGTTCAGTAAGCCCCTTAATGACATATTCGGATATGAAATCATCACGATGCTTTTGACCGGAGATAACAGTTCCGTAGGCGCATAGTGCCTCTTCCGGTGCCATGTAATATTCATGCGCTTTTAAATCGAAGTAGTTATCAACGCAGTCTTTCATAAAGTTCATGGCGTCGCGTAATGGTTTGCGCCACTCTTGATTCCAGTCAGGGTGTCCGCCGTCTGTGCAACCGCAGTTACTCCGCCAGCGTTCTACACCATGAGCACAGCTCCATGCAGATGGTTCAAACAGACGCACCTGTTGCTGCGGTGGATTGCTGGCAAGAAACGCCGCAAGGTTGGTGAGCTCAATGTCATCCCGGGCATTACGGGCGTTATCCAGAACATGTGCAAGTGCCATCTCACCAAATTTAAAGTGGTGACCGTATGTTTCTCCATCTGTACTGACGGTGAGAATTCCGTTGTTGGAGAATGATTTAATTTTGTTCCAGAACTTATCGCCATCGGCTAAGAGACGTTCAAAGGCCACTGCCTGCGAGATCTCTGCATCATAAAAGAACACAGAGATAGAACGTCCGCTAGGAAGATCTATACGGTACGGCACTGACGTATCAAACGCCCCATTTTCAATGGTGTACCAATCGCCGTTGTTTTCTATTGCTTTTGCCTGATGCGGTGAAAGGATGGTAAATCGTATGTCCTGTGCTGCAAGAGTTTCCAATGTGTCTGTATCCACAGCACATTCGGCAAGCCACATTCCTTCAGGTCTTCGTTCAAAGCGTTTTTCAAAGTCTTGAATCGCCCATTGAACTTCAAGATCCTTATCCCGTTGTTTTGCCAGCGGGAGAATGGTGTGGTGGTACACCTGTGCAATTGCGTTGCCGTGTCCGAATCTATGAACACTGGCTTTGTCTGCTTCGATGATTCGACTATAGATAGCCGGGAACGCTTTCTCCATCCACCGCATAAGTGTCGGGCCTACGTTAAAGCTTATCCATTCATAGCAGTTTACCAGTTCAATAATATTACCTTCGCCATTAAGACGTTTTGCAAAGGCAAGTGGGGTGTAACTTTCACGTGTGATACGTTCATTCCAGTTGAGCATTGGTGCGGCACTGCCCTCGGGCATAATTTCACCCAACCACGGGTCTTCCCGGGGTGGTTGGTAAAAGTGGCCGTGAATACACAGGTAACGGGACATAACTCCTCCGTGATGCTTCAATTCGGAAAATTGTACCATAAAAGGATGACAGATGGCCGTTAGCGTGATTATGTAGCGTTATAACAACACTGTATGAGTTATTTATTCTGTATTAACAGGTTGTAATGAGTTTTTTTGATTATCTAGAGGTATGCGTATGAATGGCAGCCATCAGAAACAACCTATTCGTGGGGCTTTTTCTGTTGAAAAATTGGTACGGGTTGGCTTTGGTGCTACTAAGCGGACAAACAAAATTGTAGTAATGTTATATGCAGAACAGGAAGGTAATGGAGATATTATCTTATGGAAGCTAAACAAGAATCATATTCCGTTTGAGAAGTACGATAAAGTTTCGTTTGAGAATCTTATGGAAGAGTACTCCCCCGAACCAGGAGTGTACCAAGAAGATATTTATCCAGCTATGCGTAAGGTTGCTCAAGGCATTGCCAGAGGTGAGCGTTTGCGCGTGAACGGACAGCCGTACGGAGCTGAAGTTGAGTTTCTTCAGGTTCTGGACATGGACGAAGACAATGTTCGTGCGACATTTGGTCTTGGTCTGACGTTTTTAGATAGGAATGAGATAGATAAAGCGCAGGGAGTTTTTACGAAGTTAGTGGGAATCGAAGCAGCTTTTGCAGAAGAGCATAAGCATATGTTTAACGAGTTCGGCATTAAACTTCGAAAAAATAAAATGTATGAGCAGGCGCTACAATTTTATAGCAGAGCTCAAAAACTATCTGCACTTGATGAACACTTGCTCTACAATATGGGGCGGGTGCTGATTGAGATTAAAGAGTTTAAAAAAGCACGTGTTATGTTAGCCAAAGCAGTGGAAGTGAATCCTGATTTTGGTGAAGCCGTAACTGTACTTGGGATTTTGGATAAAAAACTGAGCCGTGCTGTTTAACTGAAATTATTGTTGTTACATAAAAAGCCATGCCCCATCACGCTAATGTGTGATGAGGCATGGCTTTTTTCTTGCTCGAGAAAGCAGGAACCACCCGTATGGGGTGTCCTGCTATTTGTAGGTAAATTCGATGGAGACTACTTCGTAAGAAATGCGACCTTTAGGTGCGTTAACAACAAATTCGTCGCCTTCTTCCTTGCCGAGCATAGCTCTGCCGACAGGGGAAAGGGCAGAAATGCTGCCATTTTCGTACTCAGCTTCATCTGGTCCGAGCAGGGTGTATTTTTTCACTTCACCAGTATCGAGATCTTCAATTTCCACGGTTGCGCCAAAGGTTACTTTGTCGCCGCCAAGGGTTCTAAGATCGATAACGTTGTAGCGAGACATCTGAGATTCGATGTAGGAGATGCGAGCTTCGAGCATACCCTGACGCTCACGTGCTGCATCGTAGCCTGCGTTTTCACTCAGGTCACCTTCTTCTCGGGCTTCTTTAATAGCCTGAATGATTGCTGGACGCTCTTTTTTGAGAGCCTCGAGCTCTAGCTTTACTTTTTCAAAGCCTTCAATAGAAATAGGAATACTACTCATCATTTTTCCCTTAAAAAATTCTTTCCTGCATTTTTCCGGCGAACAGGAGGCCGTTTCTTCTACACAAGAAAAAGCGCCCGACATGGCGGGCGAAATTATGAGGTAGAACATACTTGGCGAGTGGTCAAGTATGTTGTTGTAGAAGATGTTAGAATGTACCAGAAAATAACAGCTTATTTGTTATAGCTTTATTCGGGTACTGTTGGTTGTCTGACCAATTTATTTGAGTTTCAAAATATCAGTAAAACAACGGCGATGTCAATTAAATGTAAAGTTAACCGGTTTCATCGATAATCAGTATGACGGAACGCAAAAATGCTGCTAATAGGGTTGGGAACCGCCATGCGATTTAAAGCATAAAAGCTGGTGCGCTCATTATAATGCGTGTAACCACTGGGGTTTAGCAGGTTTTATAGTCCTTTCTACAGCTGTACTCTTTTATATGATGTTGACTAGGTTTTAAATGCTGTAAAAAATGTGGGCAGGACTATTATAATTAGGTTCAAGGCTTAAGGCTACGTTGTTGCTGAATAAAAAATAGTTATTTGTTGAGCAATTTGCGTTCTTTATCTTGTAACCAAAGCTAACCCATTATAATAGAGCGCAAGCCGCTTTGTTTAAAAAAAAACGCAACACAATGAGCAGCGCGAAGCGGTTAAGGAGTAAATGTATATGTCAGATTCAAAGCAGCATCCTGAGAAGGAGTGCGGTGGTTCTTTCATAGAAAGTGTAGCCCATCTACTGCCGGAAGGTGGTAACCTCAACATGTGTCTTACTTGTGGTGCTTGTTCTGCAGGCTGTCCCGCAACTGGACTTGAGGATATGGACCCTCGCAAATTCTTGCGTCTTGCCGCACTGGGAATGGATGAAGAAATCACCTCTACCCCTTGGGTATGGATGTGTACGATGTGTCAGCGGTGTACGTATGTCTGCCCAATGCAGATAAACATCCCGCAGCTCGTGTACCAGGCACGTCAGGCCTGGCCGCGCGAAGACCGTCCGAAAGGTATTATCAACTCTTGCGACATGGCCATGCGTAACCCCGGCCACAGCGCAATGGGTGCTTCCTCTGAAGACTTTAAGTTTGTAGTGGAAGACGTTCTTGAAGAAGTACAAACCGATCAAGAAGGTATGGATGATCTGAAAGTACCTTTTGATGAACTCGGTAAAAAGTACTACCTCAACCAGAACTCCCGCGAACCGGTAACTGAGCCGGATGAAATGGTTCCTCTTTGGAAAATCATGAACATCGGCACCGGTGATGACTGGACTTACGGCTCTAACGGCTGGGCTGCTGAGAACTACTGTATGTTCGCAGCGGACGACGAGTCCTGGGAAAAAATTGTTCGAACCAAAGTTAAGGCTGTGGAGGACCTCGGCGCCAAGTATTGGCTTAACACCGAGTGAGGCCACGAACTTTACGCACTCCGGTCCGGACTGCAAAAATTCAATATTAAGCCTAAATTTGAAATCGAATCCATTATCCGTCTTTATGCCCGCTGGGTACGAGAAGGTGTTCTGAAGGTTAATTCAGATTGGAACGTTAATAACGTTAAATTTACCGTGCAGGATCCATGTCAGTTAGTCCGTAAGGGCTACGGCGATATTGCAGCGGATGATTTGCGCTACGTGATCAAAAAAGTTGTCGGCGAAGAGAACTTTATTGATACATGGCCGAATAAATCCAACAACTACTGCTGTGGCGGTGGTGGTGGGTCTCTTCAGGCAGGTTATCCAGAAGCGCGTCGTCATTACGGTAAAATCAAAAATGAGCAGATTGTTAAGACTGGTGCACCTTATGTCATTGCACCTTGTCATAACTGTCACTCACAGATTCACGATCTTTCCGAACACTTTGGTGCAGGCTACCATGTAGTTCATTTATGGACTCTCATTGCTCTGTCTCTTGGTATTCTCGGTGAGAATGAACGTGAATACCTCGGCGAAGATCTTCGCACCTGTGGTTTATAAGTAAACCACACTGTACGCCCATAGAAAGCCCGATCATTTGATCGGGCTTTTTCATTTAGAAAAAAACCGTTTGCTGATAAACTTGCAATACAGGTGTGAGCTTGATACCGTGATTTTACGTATTTTAAAAAAACGGTATAAATTGAATATAAACAATTCCGGAGGATGGAATGTTAGGACGTAACGCAGCAGCACCTAATGTACGCCGTGCTGAGCTTGTAAACGCGTATCTTCGTGGCGTGTATGGCTGGATGATGCTGGGTCTTCTTGTGACCGCTGTATTTGCATTTTTAACTGCAACATCACCTGCCATCCAGCAGCTTGTTTTCAGTAACCAATTCATCTTTATCGGGCTGATCATTGCTGAATTCGGTTTGGTCATGTACTTGAGCGCCCGTATTTCTAAACTGTCCGCTGGCTCTGCTACCGGATTGTTTCTACTGTATAGCGCATTGAACGGTGTGACGTTGTCCGTCATTCTTCTTGTGTACGCTACTAGTACTATTTTTTCTGCATTCTTCACCGCTGCCGGTATGTTTGGCGCGATGAGTTTGTACGGTATGACAACCAAGCGTGATCTGACCAGCATGGGCAGTTTCATGATGATGGGACTGTTCGGTATCATTATCGCAATGGTAGTGAACATCTTCCTCGCTTCTAGCGTAATGCAGCTTGTAATTAGCGCTATCGGCGTAATTGTATTTACCGGTTTAACCGCGTACGATACACAGCGTCTTGCAGAAATGGGCGAATCCATGCCTGCCAATGATGCAACCGCAGTTCGCCGTGGTACTATCCTTGGCGCGCTTACATTGTACCTCGACTTTATTAACTTGTTCCTCATGTTGCTTCGTTTGTTCGGAGCGAGCCGCGATTAGTTTCTTTTGGAAATTCGCACATAGTTGATGAAATAAGGGGGGCCTGCAACGGCTCTCCTTTTTTTACATGAGACATATTTTCTGACATCGAATACACTTACTTATTGCAACTGAAAGCTCTCAGGAGAGGTTATGTCTTCACTGCCAGTGCAGCGTGCACTGTTCCCACTTTTATATCCGTTCAGTAAAATTTATTCTTTTGTCATGTCGTATCGCCGAAAACAATATGAGGCGGGCGCAAAAGAGCAGTTTTCTCCAAAAGCACCTTGTGTTTCAGTGGGGAATATTAGTTGGGGGGGCAGTGGTAAAACTCCGGTAGTAGGCTGGTTGCTTGAGTGGGCGGAACGAAATCATTATTCACCGGTTGTACTTACTCGTGGATACAAGGCTTCACCGCCGAAAACACCGTACTTGGTTACTGCCGACAGTACAGTAGCACAGGCGGGGGATGAACCTGTAATGCTAGCGAATGCACATCGCAAAGCACATATTGTTGTCGACCCGATCCGAATGCGTTCCGGAGCATGGGCAGAAAAAAGTTTTAGACCTGAATTAGTAGTGTTGGATGATGGCTTTCAGCACCTTGCGGTAAAAAGAGATTTAAATCTGGTGCTGCTTAAGCCGGACGATTTGACCACTGAGTGGGATAGAGTGATCCCTGCCGGCTCATGGCGAGAAGATGAAAGCGCTTTGTCGCAGGCACATGTTTTTTTAATAAAAACAAACTCGCTTGCGCCTCTTAAAAGTGTCATAAAAGAGAGGCTTGGTAAGTACGGTGTGCCTGTTTTTAGTTTTTCTTTAGTCCCACAGCGGTTAGTTCCGGTAAGTGAGGCTGCGACGGAAGTCTTTGAAAAGGCGAAAGAAAAGCATCTACCTGTAGCATTGGAAAACTATATTCTATTCAACGGAGTTGGCGAACCTGCTCAGGTAGAAGAAACTGCTAAGAAATTTATGGGACGCTCCCCGTATAAGCATCAGCGCTATGCAGATCATCATACATATACAGAAGCAGAAATTGCTGAAATGGGTAATGTTGGTTTGCCGTTGGTTTGTACGCCTAAAGACGCTGTGAAGGTTCCAGATGTCTTAGGGATTGAAGTTTGGACATTCGCTTTGCGTACTAAGTTTGGCGACTCCATGTTTACTGGCAAAACGTTTACCGATTGGTGGACGGAACAGTGGGACGCGATGCGCGAAACTTCCAGTACTCGAAAAAAACAAAAACAAGAACAGAAACCGGCTGTTGCTACATCAACTCCGCGACCTGTTTTAAAAAACGAAAAATAATATAACAATAACCAGTGACAATGTCGGATAGTTACAAACTTTCCAGTAACAATTGTTAAAGGTATAAGCATACATAATGGTAAAAAAGAAAAAACAGAAATCCGGTGAATGCCCGATTTCCCCCAAAGATATAATCGAGCTTTTTCGCGAAGTGAAACGCCCCGTGAAGATGAATGACTTCTATCGTTTTATGCATTTGAGCAAGCGTTGGAGGCGTGATCTTGAGGCGATGATTGAGTTTCTCGAAAAAGATGGCAAGATTATCCGTTTGCGCGGTGGTGCATGGGGATTGACTAAAGATTTACACATGATCACCGGCAAATTGCAGGTGCAGCGTTCCGGTGTAGGCTTTGTTCTGCCGGATGATAAGAGACGTGCAGATATTTTTGTTGCACCGTCTTCTTTTGGTAACGCAATGCACGGTGATACGGTTGTCGTGACATTGCTGCCGGGTAACAGAGGCAAAAATCAGGAAGGACGTATTGTCCGTATTCTTGAGCGTGCCCGCGACACTATCACTTGTCGTGTCATCAAAAAGATGGGCAAGGGTGGCTTTATTTGTCGTCCGACAGAGTCACGCCTGAACTTCTCTATTCTTGCTACGGGTGATGCTCTGGAGCGTCGTCCAAAGAAGAATGAATTACTTGTAGTAGAGCCGCACGAACAGGTTGAGTCCGGTTTATGGGCTGCAACAATCCTCGAAAGCCTTGGCGATGAGGAAGATGGAAATGTACAGGAACGTCTGGTTAAACTTAACCACGACATCCCTACAAGTTTTCCTGATGCTGTACTTAATGCTGCAAAAGATTTGCCTGGTGTGCCGTCTGAAGAAGATTTTGTAGATCGCATCGATCTGCGAAATCTCGATTTTGTCACTATTGACGGTGAAACAGCTCGAGATTTCGATGATGCGGTATATGTGGAAGAGCAGCGAGACGGCTTCCGTTTATGGGTAGCCATTGCAGACGTAAGTCATTACGTGCCGGAACATTCCGTTCTGGATGAAGAAGCTGTAGAGCGCGCGAACTCTTATTACTTCCCGCAGTCTGTGGAACCTATGTTCCCTGTAGCGCTGTCTAATGGATTGTGTAGTTTGAATCCACGTGTGCCACGTTTGGCTATGGTGGCAGAAACGTACTTCTTTGCAGACGGTAGTTACGGTAAGTCTAAATTTTATCCGGCAGTTATCCAGAGTAAAGCACGTCTGACATATGATCAGGTGAAACGTGCATTGCTGGATAAGGATGAAAAAGAACGGGCAGTGATTTCTCCGGTCTTACCTATGCTTGAACGGGCTGAAGAGCTTGCAAGAGCATTGAAACAGAAGCGTAACGATCGCGGAAGTCTCGACTTTGATGTGCCGGAAGCAGCAGTAACTTTTGACGTTGCTGGCGATCCTATTGCCATTGATCGTAAGACCCGTCACTTCGGTCATATGATGATTGAAGAATTTATGATTGCCGCAAACGAGGCCGTTGCACGTTTCCTTACAGAAGCTGAAGTTCCGTTCTTGTATCGTATTCACCCAGCACCTGAAATGGATAAGCTTAATGCATTGTTTAAGATGCTGCATCGCACCGACCTTGGTGAAGCATTCCCAAATGAACCGACACCGGAAAATTTGCAGCGTGTATTAAAGATTGCAGCAGGAACAGAGCAGGAGTTTGTGGTAAACCGCCTTACACTCCGAACCATGATGCAGGCGCAATACACGCCAACATATCAGACTCACTTTGGTCTTGCTTCTGAGTGCTATTGTCACTTCACATCTCCGATTCGTCGTTACGCAGACCTTATTGTTCATCGTGCTCTTAAACATGCATTGAGAGTGAAAGGGTATGAAAATATCCGTGGTATAGATAAAATTCAGACTATTGGTGAGCACCTCAACAAGCGTGAACGTGTTGCAATGGAAGCAGAACGCGAGATCTTGAAGCGTGTTACTGCGTTGTACATGTTGAGTCAGGTTGGCGCTGAATTTACAGGCGTTATATCCGGCGTTGCAGAATTCGGCTTCTGGGTAGAACTGGAAGAAGTGATGGCAGAAGGCATGGTGCGGTTATCCGGCATTGATGACGACTACTATGTCTATGTTTCAGAACGAAACGAGCTGTTAGGTGAACGAACAGCCCGTAGATTTGCTTTAGGACAGGTCGTAAAAGTCTGGCTCTATGAGGTCAATGTTGCCCGAATGGAAATCAACTTGAAGTTACGGGAAGAAGACGTAGCTGACTAGGTTTTCAAAAATATAGTACGAAAGTCCCGCTTTATAAGTGGGACTTTTTTTTATGCAAAAAAGCCTAACAAGTGTATGGCGTTTTATAAGTTTTCTAAAATAGATAAATACAAATAATTTTAATTTGTTATGTGTGATTCTTTGTATAGTAGTTAGGTTGTCTTTGTTCTGGGTGAACTGATGACTGTTCGCAAGTGATCCTTCATTTTGCATGCTATATTTTAAAATGGGTGAGTCGTTATGAAAAAGCAACTACTAATGTACACCGTTATTATTAGCTTCTTGTTGGTCTGTAATGCTTTTGCCGAAGAAGATGCTCCTCAGGAAAAGGAAACAACTTTTACCGTATCAATAAATTCAGCATATTTGGGCGATGCAGAGTTTGATGACTCTTCAGGTTCGTTTTCAACAGTGAATTCAGCGGTGGAAGTTACGGCGTATAATTTTTCTGTAATATACGAGAACGAGACCTACAGTTGGAATAACCGTTCAGATATCGATTTTGTTAAGGGAAGTAATACCCCATGGAATTCGTTACAGAAGTTCGGTGTTGGATACGGGAATCGCTATGTTTTTGATGCGAAGAACTTTCTTGTTTATTTTGCCCAGGCATCTTCACAGTTTGAAGATGCTATTACCGGTGACTCAATAACGCTTGCCGGTCTTGTGGGCTATAACTACGCATTCTCCCCAAATTTTGTTGTAACAATTGGTGTAGTGGCGGGGTATAACCCTCTCGATTGGAATGTGTTACCAATACTTGGTTTTCAGTACAGCTATGATGAATGGGTAGTAAAATTGGCCTTCCCTGTATCAAATGTGGCGTATCGTTTTTCCGACAGTTTTGCACTGCGGGTAGATATCGGGCTTGAAAGCGGCGTATATCAACTCTCCAGCAGCAGTGATGTCGCAAAAAACGGATATGTGAAAAAAAGAGAAGCAAAAGTATCTTTGTTTGCAGATTGGGAATGTATGGAAAACATAACATTTTCATTTGGACCGCAGTATGTTTTTGCACGGAGAATGAAATTTTACACTAGTGCGCACAATCGTACAGGCAGTGCAGAGGATATTAGCGATACTTGGGGCGTTACAGCAAATGTGAATATTGAATTTTAGGTAACCTATTGTTCAGAAAAACAAGTTTTACCTAGTTAGGTTAAGATAAAAAAAGCCGCTTCATGTATGAAGCGGCTTTTTTTAT
Organism: Halodesulfovibrio sp. MK-HDV; assembly: GCF_009914765.1. NCBI lineage: Bacteria > Pseudomonadati > Thermodesulfobacteriota > Desulfovibrionia > Desulfovibrionales > Desulfovibrionaceae > Halodesulfovibrio > Halodesulfovibrio sp. MK-HDV. The sequence goes on from NZ_WYDS01000021.1 coordinate 72,685, forward strand.
CCAGTTCCTAGTAGTTGGCGCGCGAGTACTTCACCTTGCTGACCGCCACCGGCCATTCGTTCGTATTCTTCTCGAATTCCAGTCTCGGACAGAGCATCGCAACTCGTAAAGGTTGCACTGCTACGGACATCTTTACGTACGAGGAAGTGTTTTTCAGCTCGTGCTGCAAGCTGTGGCCAGTGAGTGATGAGAAGCATTTGCTGGCGCTCGGCAAGCATTGTCAGCGCATCAGCAACATAGTTGAGCGTGATGCCGCCAATGCCGGCGTCCACTTCATCAAAAATTAATGTTGGCGTTTCGTCTTTGTTCATTAAACCTACGACTGCAAGCAGGAATCGGGATAGTTCACCGCCGGATGCAATTTTATCCAATGGCTGTGGTGCCTGTCCCGGGTTTGGTACCCATATGAGACGAGCTTTGTGTTCAAAGCATTCTGAGTAAATTTCGGTAGGTGTGAAATCAAATTCTACATGAACATGTTCAGAGAACCCGAGTGTTTTTAACTCAACCTCAATGGCTCGGCAGAGTTCAGCACCTTTTTTTTCACGTAGTTTGTTTATCTTTTGTAAAACTTCTTGAAGTATGACCCTTGATTCATCTTCCTGTTTTTCAAGAAGGATCAAATCGAGCTTACATGTGTCGAGGAAAGAAAGGTTCTCTTCAATCTCTTCCTGCATATTCACAATAGCATCAATAGAACGGTTCAGTTTTCGCTTAAGCTGGGACAGTTCGTAAAGACGTGCTTCAATCTCTTCAATGGAATCTTCGTTTGGCCTGGCAATTGGCTGGTTGCGCAGGCGTGTTTCGACCTCACCCAGAGTGTGACGAAATTCCAAGATGCGTTCGACATCAGGTCTGTATTCCGGAATGTAGCGGCAAACACTATCAAGGCTGTTTTCAAGACGGCTTATGACGTCGTCCAGTGCGCCGCTATCTGTGTAAAATAGACCCAACGTGTGGTCTACAGCTTCTTGAACCAATCCCTGTTCGCGGGTTTCCTGCTTTCTGGCTTCGAGATCGTCTTCTTCTCCAGCCTGAGGTGCTACTTTCGCAATTTCTTTTTGCTGAAATTCAAGAAAATCACGCTTGTCTTCTAAAGAACGTGCGCGTTCCCGAAGCTCGACCTGCTGTGCTGCAATGTCACGTAGCTTTTTCAGAATTGTATTACGTTTTTCAAGAAGCTCAGGGCGTTGGATAAAACCGTTTAACAGCTTTTCTTGAAATGCTGGTTGCAGCAGCTGTTGCTGCCCGTGCTGACTGGTATGGACGAGCATCTTAGGCTTAAGCGCACGGATGGTTTCCTGTGAGCTCAGCTTGTCATTAATATATAGGCGGCTACGTCCTGTAGCAGCTACAAGTTCTCTGCGGATGATGTATTCTTCACCATCAATGAGAAAAATAGCCTCTACCTGTGCTTTTTCTTCACCGGCACGGACAAGGTCCGCACGCATCTTTTCACCTGTAAGAAAGTTAAGTGCCTTTAGAATAAAACTTTTACCGGCGCCTGTTTCGCCGGTGAGAACATTCATTCTTCCGGCAAACTCAAGTTCCATATCGTCAATTAACGCAAGGTGACGTATTCGGAGAAGTTCGAGCATTGTAATAGCCTGTAATTATTTATTAAGAAAGATTGTAAAACTGCCGCACAGATATTCATATACAGAGCTGTAAGCTTTGGCAATCTGTGGCAGTCGTCTTTTTCAGGGGACTATCGTTTCAAACGCGGGTCAAGTAGGTCGCGCAGGCTTTCACCAAGTAGGTTATAGCCAAGCACCGTAATAAGAATAGCGCAGCCGGGGAACATTGAAAGCCACGGCGCAATTTCCAATACCTGTTTCCCTTCCAGAAGCATATTGCCCCAACTCGCTGTAGGTGGCTGAACACCAAGGCCTAGAAAGCTGAGAGCGGATTCTGTGAGGATTGCACCAGCAACACCGAGTGTTGCAGATACAAGTACAGGTGCAAGGGCGTTTGGCAGAATGTGTTGTGCAATGATCCGTGCTGATGATGCTCCGGCTAGACGGGATGCTGCGACAAAGTCTCGTTCCCGCAAGCTCAAAGTTTCTGCTCGTACAAGTCGAGCGACACCCATCCATGAGGTTAGTCCGATCACTATCATTATATTGATCAAGCTTGGTTCAAGGAAAGCGATAACTGAGAGGATGAGAAAGAATGATGGAAAGCAGAGCATAACGTCAACAAAACGCATTATCGTTTCATCGACCCAGCCGCGGAAGTAACCGGCAACAAGTCCGAGTACCAACCCTATAGATATAGAAATACCTACTGCCACAAATCCTACCCACAAAGAGATGCGTGCACCATGAAGCATTCTAGAAAGCACATCACGCCCGAGGGCGTCAGTACCCATGAGGTGTCCGCTTGATGGCGGCTGTAAAATGAGGTCGAGATTTAATGCATCAGGATTAAACGGTGAAATGAGCGGAGAAAGAATCGCGGCAAGCGTCATAACGCCCACAATGGCTAGGCCAATCGTAAGCATTCCATATTTACTCCAGAAAGCACGTGAGGTGATTGGAATCATTATGCACCACCTCCCGTGTTGCGGATACGTGGATCGGCAAGTCCGTAGAAGAGGTCGGCAATCATGTTACCAGCCAGCGTGAGCACTGCACCAAGAACAAGGTTCCCCATGATCATTGGATAGTCACGTGCAAGAACGGATGTATAGAAAAGTTGTCCGAGCCCCGGAAGAGCAAATATTGATTCAATAATAACTGAGCCACCGATAAGGCTTGGAATAGAAAGACCAAGAATTGTGATGACCGGAAGCAGGGCGTTACGCAGCGCATGTTTATAGATAACAGTGTGCAGCGGTAGCCCTTTAGCTTTGGCTGTAAGAATAAAATCCTGTCTCAACACTTCCAGCATGGAGGAACGCATAAAGCGTGACATCCCGGCAAGGCTTCCGAATGTATAAATAAAGATCGGCATAGCCAGATGGCGTGCTAGATCGCCCATCTTTCCCCAGAAAGACAGGCTGTCATAATCCAGCGACGTAAGGCCGGAGATGGGGAGCCATTGCAGATATATTCCGAAATAAAGCATCAACAACAGCGCGAGCCAGAATCCGGGCATTGCAAACCCGATAAAGACGAAGACTGTACTCGCCTTGTCAAACCATTGGCCCTGATAATAGGCGGCTCCCACCCCGATGGGGATAGCAAAGAGTAACGTCAGTATAAGGGAAGTAATGTTCATGCCAATGGTGAGCGGCATTCGTTCCTTAATCTTATCCCATACCGGTCGATTGTCACCGGACATGGATTTACCGAAATCAAACTGCACTATGCGTTTGACCCATCTATAATATTGAACATGCACTGGCTGATCCAGTTCATACAGACGTTCAAGGCGGGCACGGGCTGCCGCACCCACCTGTGGATTCAATGTCGTCTGTAAATCGGTAGGAGAGCCGGGAGCAAGGTGAATAACCCAAAAGCTTATGACCGTAATGCCGAAGAGAATCAGCATAGTCATGCCAATTTTCTTACAAACTTTGTATAAGACGCGGCGGAGGATAACAGAAGGAGTTACCTCGCTCGCTGGCGCATGTTCCATAGTAGGGTACTACTCCGAGTTGCTGAGCCACTGTCCCATTTTTTGAACAGTTCCAGTCCAGTCATTGGAAAGACGTGATTCTAAGAAGGTTCTGTACGCATCATCCAGAAGCGTAAGACAGCTTTCGATAAGGAAGATTTTTTCGAGGAAAGGACCATCAACGTCATCTTCCTCGTTGGCATCGGCTTTTTCAACTTTAGGAGTCTTGAGACTGCCAAGAGAAAAATCTTCTGCCTTTAATGTAAGTTGCCATGCTTCTGTGTCTTGTTCAATACGAATCAATGCACGGGTAACTTTTTTACCCATGGATAAGCCAAGCCGCGCTTCCTTCAGTTCGGATGTGCTACCGGACACAGTCGCTGTTTCCAGCGTTTCGCCCTCGCCGCCCTGAACGGAAACACGCTGTTCAACATATAAGTTGTAAGGGCGTCCTTCTTTAGAAGTGAAGTTGCCGTTTGTCACTTCGCTTCTAAACCATAGCCAGGTTAAAAATTCCTGACCTAATATAATGTCTGTAGTCTGACCAAGGTAATCAGCCATGATGTCTCCTATGCGAAGTTAGTCGGTTCGAGTGTATCAAGTTTTTCAGCGGCATCTTCACCCAAAAGTGAAATCGCAAGGGAATATGGAGTCATCGGCTCGAGATCGACACCAAAGGTCTGTGCAAAGTAATCTACGAATAGTTCTAACATCTTAGACTGGGTAGACGCAAAGTATACGTCATTATTCTGCATGTTCCATACAACATGGAATTCAGCAGGTACTGGAAAACTACGTGCACGAAGTTTTAACTGTACTTGTTCTTTTAATTCTTTCTTACGTTCGCGGGAAACGTATTTCTTTCCCTGCTCTTTGACCTTGCGCTCTTCTTCACGAACCGCAATTGCAACGTGCTTTTTCATAACAGCCGCAGGGATACGTCGTGTGTCGAGGCGTAAAGAAAAGGTAAGGTAAGCACCTTTTTCTGGTGGCGCTGTGTGCCAGTGGGAATCAAGCATGTCGTCAAAACACACCCAGCCCCAACCACGTTCCTCGGCAGAGTCTTCAATCTCTTTGAAGGAAAACATGCGAAGTTTCTCAGGAATTTCTGGCCAGAGCTCTTTAGGAACAGGCTCTGTAATCTTATATCGAGTAAATGAAGTACTGGCGTTTAAAAAACCCATGTTGCTCTCCTTATGTATATGGGAGTGTGTAGCGCATCTTTGAATAGTACGCCAGATTATAAGATACAACGTGGTCGAGTGACAAATTGAAAAAATATATAACGTAAAAACAGAATGTTAAAAGCGTAGTGTAAGGAAAAATAAAAAAACGTGTTGACTTGTGAATAAAAGAGCGTAGATTCCCTCTCCGCTGCAGATGAGGCAGCAACACAGCTTTCGACGCGAAAGTGACGAAGAATTTATTTTTGGAAAATTGTTGACACGAGAGTGTCTTTTTCGTATAAAATACTTCTGCGCTTGAGAAAAGAGAGCAGGGCTCTAGCAAGTTTATAAGATGATAATTTATTTTAAAAACTTGTTGACTGAGTCGATGTGAGCTGGCATAAACGCCAACTCGACACGGGGCTTACGAGCCAAGTGGAGCTTTGATAAAAAG